>CAJWZY010000037.1 GCA_913050545.1 uncultured bacterium
TTCCAATACAGTAACAGGAAAAGATTGTCCCTCTTCTGAAAACAATTGAGTCATTCCAACTTTTTTGCCAATTAAATAAGGAAATGAAACTTCATTAGCTTCTTCTGCAGGAGCATCATCGGAAGCAGCCTCTGAAGATTCGGGAACACTCGATCCCTCGACCTCTTTCAGACTGAGACCGATCTTCCTGGCCTCCGGATCAACCCGGATAATTTTCACGGAAACCTTGTCACCGGTGTTGACCACTTCCTCAGCGGAACCAACCTTCTGATCGGCCAGCTCTGAAATATGAAGTAAGCCCTCGAGGTTCTCTTCCAGCTCAACAAACACACCGAAGTTGGTGATCTTGGTGACGCCGCCGTTGACGACCATACCCACCTTGTAATTCTCGGGGATATCGCCGTCCCAGGGGTCTTCCTCCAGCTGTTTGAGCCCGAGGGCAATTCTCTTCCGGTCCTGGTCTACATTGAGAACAATCGCACGAACCACATCGCCCTTCTGGACGATCTCGTTGGGGTGAATCACCTTCTTGGTCCAGGACATGTCGGCCACGTGAAGGAGACCATCGATCCCATCTTCAAGCTCAACGAAAGCTCCATAGTTGGTGAGATTGCGAACGGTGCCCTCGATAACAGTCCCGATCGGGAATTTTTCTGCCACGAGATCCCAGGGGTTCTGTTCGACCTGTTTCATGCCGAGCGAGATCTCCTGCTTCTCCTTCTTGATCTCGAGGACAACCACCTCGGCCTCATCTCCGATCGAGACCATCTGGTTGGGATGGTTAATGCGCTTGGTCCAGGACATCTCGGAAATGTGAACCAGTCCCTCGACCCCGGGCTCGAGCTGGATAAAGGCTCCATAAGAGAGCACATTCACCACCCTTCCCTCCACCCGGCTACCGACAGGATATTTCTCTTCGATATTGGACCACGGACTCTCTTCCTTCTGCTTGAGCCCGAGAGAGATACGCTCTTTTTCCTTATCCACCTTGAGAATCTTCACCTCGATCTCCTCATCGATCTTTACGAGATCGGACGGGTGGCTGATTCTTCCCCAGCTCATATCAGTGATATGGAGCAGCCCATCGAGTCCGCCGAGATCGACAAAGGCGCCAAACTCGGTGATGTTCTTGACCACGCCCTTGCGAATCTGTCCAAGCTCGATGCCCTCGAGAAGTTCCTTCTTCTGGGATTCACGCTGCTCCTCGATAAGCCGACGGCGGGAAACAACGATGTTCATGCGAGCTTCATCAATCTTGATGATTTTGCAGCGCATCTCCTGGCCGATGTATTCGGAGATATCCCCCGTCCGGCGAATTCCAATTTGCGATGCCGGCAGGAATACAGGCACACCGATGTCTACAAGGAGTCCACCCTTGATCTTGCGGGTAACCTTGCCCGTGATCTCATCGCCCTCATTATGAGTGGCAACAACACGTTCCCAGCCACGCTGGCGGTCAGCCTTTCGCTTGGAAAGCGCTACCAGCCCATCTTCATCTTCAACTGACTCCAGGAGGACTTCGACTTCATCCCCGATACTCAGCTCTGAAGCATTATCGAATTGATCGAGAGGAACAGCTCCTTCGGATTTATATCCAACATCAATAATCGCCGAGTCGGCGATGATGTTAACGATCTTGCCCTGGATGATCTTATCCTGCTCAAAGCTGCAGACGGATTGATCGTAGGCTTCCTCGACCTCGGCTTCCTCAAGGCCCTTCATGGCCTCCTGGACCTGGGCTTCTAATTCTTCTTCAGAGAGATCAAACTGTTTGACTATGGGGTTTACCGGCATGAATTAAAACGAACCTGGAGATTTACCCTGCAATTGCTGAAATCAAATAAAACAGCAATAGAGGGGCTGGGGTTGAAGAAATGAAACAATGGAACGCAAACGGCCAATTTTCCCCGAATCCTGTTTAAAGACCACCGCAAAATACCCCACTGGGTGGGTTTTCTGCGATTTGTACCCCCAAGGTTCCGGAAAACACCCTCCTGCTGGCCGTTTACAGCAGAAAAGGCCGGTTGCAGCAGAAAAACAGGGAGGGATCGCATTGCGACCGAACTTTATTGTGCCTCCCCAGAAGCGGTTTTACCGCGGGATTTTCAGGCAGACCGCTTTTTATCCACTTCCATACCGAGGTAATCCACCGTCTGCTCAACAGTCCAGCCATCGCTGTTGACCATCAAGGCTCCCTCTGGAATCACCAGGGGAGAATCAGCCCGTTCCCGGTCCCTGCGATCACGGGCCTCGATAGCTTCGAGGATCTCCTCGTAGGTTACCCCGCCCCCGGCTGAAGATCCCTCACCGGAACGCCTCCTCGCTCTTTCCGCTGAGCTGGCATCGAGATAGAACTTCAGGTCCGCATCGGGAAAAACAACACTGCCCATATCCCGCCCCTCCGCTACGACCCCCGGTTCCCTGGAAAAGCTCCTCTGCAACTCCAGCAAGCCAAGGCGATACTCCCCATCATCGGCAACCCGCCAGATATTCGAGGTCACCTCGCTGTCTTTGAGATGACCTGAGACCTCCCTGCCCCCGACAAAAACCAGGGTTCTCCCGCTGTCGTTTTCATCAAGGGCTGGTTCATCCCTGAAGGATAATTCAAGCCCCGCCACCAGGTCGATAACCTGCTGGCGCTGTTTGAACCACTCCTCGAGGGGGCAATTCTCTGCGGCAGCCCGCTCAATCGCCAGGAAGGTAACGGTCCTGTAGATAAAACCCGAGTTGAGACAGGGCAGTCCCAGGCGCCGAGCGAGAAGTCGGGCAACCGTACTCTTGCCGGCCCCTGCGGGACCATCGATCGTGACTATCATGCCAGTAAATCCTGAAACGGTTCTCACCCGAATCGACTACCACCTAACTTCATTTCGGAGCGCGACGATACCACCAGCAGAAACAGAGATCCAAAGAGATTCGGCACCCCTTCGGACACAGACTCAATTCTCAGCTCTTCTCCGGGGCTTTTCGAGCGTAACAACTGCCGACCCCATCTCTGCCGCCCCCCCGACTTCGAGGGCTCGATTCAGATTGCCCGAGCGAAATCCGCCTGGATCAACGATGACCGAGAGAAATCCGAGTCGCCTGCTCTCCTGCTTGACCTGTTCGAAAATCGGCTTCTCCAGGAGCTCATCCATGCGCTCGAGCGGCACCTCGATCCTTGCCTCATCTCCATAATGACGTGCCCGGCGAATCTCAAATCCCAGCGAAGAGAGCTTCTCTTCGAGCGCCTCAACCTGGCGCAGCTTCCTGTGCGAGACCTCTGAACCATAGGGGATCCTGGACGACAGGCAGGGCGCTGCAGGCTTATTCCATGTCGGCAATCCCAGCAACCTGGAAAAATGCCTGATCTCTTCCTTATCCAGCCCGGCCTCCATCAGGGGACTGCGGACTCCCTGCTCGTCCCGTGCCTTCAACCCCGGCCGGTAATCGCCGACATCTCCGGCATGGCTACCATCAAGAACCCAGCGGAAGCCTTGCAGCTTCGCAAACCGGCTCACTTCGCTGAAGAGCTCATCCTTGCAGTGGTAGCACCTCTGCGGAGTATTCTGCCGGTATAAAGGGTTCTCATACTCGTGGGTTTCAATCTCAACCAGGGGGAAGCCCTGCTCACGCGCCAGCTGCCGGGCAGCCTTCAGCTCGTTGCGATCGAGGCTTTCGGAGACAGCAAGAAAACCCTGTGCTCTCTCACCAAGAACAGCGCAGGCGATTTTCAGCAGGAAGGTGCTGTCCACACCACCTGAATAGGCAATAGCGACCGAGCCCATCTTCGTGAGAATCGCCGCCAGGCGAGAGAGAGCCGGCTCGGCTCTTATCAGTAAAACAGCTGAATCTTCCGGCATGCCGACATGCTAACAGGCCCACAGATCCGATGAAAGAACCCGTACTCCAGACCCTCCGCCTGTGCATAATCAAACAGACCGGAATATAATGCCCGCGCGGACCTTTTCATTCCAAGCCCTGGCCAGATCACCCTCGACATGAGCGAATTCCTGCAAATCTTCTCACCTCCCGGCTGGATGCTCGTGGCGGGTTCATATCTCCTGGGCAGCATACCTTTCGGCTTGCTGATCGGAAAAGCGTATGGGGTCGACATCCGTGAACAGGGCAGCGGGAACATTGGTGCCACGAACCTTGGCAGAGCGCTTGGCAAGAGATGGGCTGTCGCCGCCTTCCTTCTCGATTTTTCCAAGGGAATCCTGCCAACCCTCGCCGCATCCTACATCGCGCAGGTAAATACCAATGAACCCCTCTACCTCGGCATCCTTGCCGGAACTGCCGCTATACTAGGGCATACCTTCCCCCTCTACCTGCGCTTTCGAGGGGGGAAAGGGGTCGCCACCACCCTTGGAGTCATTACCGGTGTGGCCCCTCCCGCCACTGTTCTCGCGGGAATTGTCTGGCTGGGGGTCTACCTGAAAACCCGGACAGTCTCCATCTCCTCACTGGCAACAGGCGCCACCCTGCCGCTTGGAATCTGGGGAACCGAGCTGCTCTACCAGCAGACGTACTTCACCCTTCTCTACCAGCAGACGGACTTCACCGCCAGGATCGTTTTCTCCATCGCGATTGCCGCACTGATATTTCTGCGGCACCGTACTAACATAGTTCGCATTCTCAGAGGTGAAGAGCTCACCTTTAAAAAGGCTGGCGAAAACACAGAGGCTCGTCCTGATGACTGAACACACGAACCCTCCCATCCTTGTACTGGGCAACGGCGGCTGGGGCACAGCGCTTGCCATGATCCTGCATTCGAATGGACATGCTGTTGGGGTCTGGGGGCATGACGCCGCGTACAGCGAAGAAATAGAAGATACTCGCGAGAACAGAAAATACCTGCCCGGGGTAAGGATTCCCGATGGGATCCGTTTCGGAACTGAAATCTCCACCCTGGCAACCGAAGTCGAGACGGTATTCTCTGTTATCCCCACACAATTCCTGCGAACAACACTGCAGGGCCTGCAGGAGCAGCTCCCCCCCCGGGCTCTCTACGTCACCTGCTCCAAGGGTTTTGAGCGAAAGACCCTCGAGCTTCCATCCCGGATCATCCAGTCATGCCTCCCGGCTGCCGAGATCGCCGTATTGAGTGGGCCGAGCCATGCAGAAGAGACCTCGCTGGGGCTGCCTACGACGGTCGTGGTGGCCAGCCACGACGACACCCTCGCGGCAAAGATCCAGCAGATCATCAGCACCGACACCTTCAGGGTCTATACCAGCACCGATGCGCGTGGAGCAGAGGTGGCCGGGGCCTCGAAAAATGTCATCGCCCTGGCGGCGGGAATTTCAGATGGGCTGGGCTTTGGAGACAATGCCCGCGCGGCCCTGGTCTGCAGGGGCGCCAGCGAGATTACCCGCCTGGGAGCAGCGCTCGACTGCGAAAAAGAGGCCTTCACAGGACTCTCAGGAATTGGCGACCTCGTAGCCACCTGCACCAGCACCCACTCCCGCAACCACAAGGTCGGCTACCGAATCGGACAGGGAGAAACCCTTGATGAAATCCTCTCATCCAGCGAGAAGGTCGCCGAGGGTGTCGAGACCACCCGGTCCATGCACCAGCTGGCTGAAAAAATTTCCGTAGAGCTCCCTATCACTACCGAGGTCTACAGGGTCCTGTTTGAAAACAAGCCCCCACGCCAGGCCGTCGGAGACCTCATGAGACGGGAGCTGAAACGGGAATAGAACCCGGGGGACTGCAGGTACCCGCCTGGGCCGGACACTGAAACCTTCTTCTCTTTCATGCAAAAATGAACCCGACTGAAAATCCTTCACCAGCAAACTCCGACTGCCAGGGTTCGACAGAGTCTGAAATACGCAGGTACGATGGAGGGCTGGGACCTCAAGAGGCCGACCAGGTAGTCGTAGAGGAGCCTCTTGAAATCCGTGTCAATTCCGAGCCCTTTGCAACCCTGCTGAGAACCCCGGGGCAGGATGCTGACCTGGCGCTGGGCTTCCTCTATGCAGAAGGAGTGATCGATTGCCGCAAGGACATCGGGGCTCTTTCGCTCTGCGGAGAGGATGCCCTGGCCGGCCCTGGCAGCGAGAGTGATGCGCCGGCAGATGACTCACTGGCCAATATTGTCGACCTCCTGACGACCGATCCACAAAGAAAGATCACCCCCCCCGCCAGGCAGGGGGTAGCAGTTTCAAGTTGCGGAGTCTGCGGCAAACGCAGCATCGCTGAAGCGATGGCGCTGACGCCTCCTCCTGGCCCGGCACCGGGAAGTCCGCCTGCCCGCTGGCTTGAGCCGGGATTGATCGGAAATCTTCCGGACCGCCTCAAGAGCCGCCAGGAAATATTCAAACGTACCGGGGCGTTGCACGCGGCAGCTGTCTTTAACAGCCAGGGCAAGCTCCTGCTGCTGAGCGAGGATATCGGCAGGCACAATGCCGTCGACAAGATCATTGGAGCCGCGCTACTGGAAAATATGCTGCCGCTGGGCCAGTGCATCCTCCAGGTAAGCGGCCGGGTCAGCTTTGAGATTGTCCAGAAAGCTTACCGGGCCGGCATCCCTGCCATCTCAGCTGTCTCGGGCGTTTCAAACCTCTCAATCAGTCTCGCTCGATCAACTGGCCTTCTGCTGGCGGGCTTCGTACGGGAGGGGAAATACTGCCTCTATTCCGCAGGAAGTTGCCTGCTGGATGGCCCACCGGGGAAGCTGGAAACCTAGTTGCAAATTGACTGTGTAATACTCACAATCACCTCTGTCTGCTGAAACGAGACGGATCACTAATTACTATTCACCCGCCTTTGCGGCTACAGGGGTTCATTGATGACCGAAGAGAACAATCTCACTGTTGAAAACGAAAACAACTGGGAAGAAAAAGTCGGGCTGGCAAAAATGCTCGCTGGCGGCGTCATTATGGATGTGACCAACGCTGAGCAGGCCCGGATTGCCGAGGAGGCCGGTGCCGTCGCGGTGATGGCGCTCGAGCGGGTGCCCTCGGACATTCGAAAAGATGGCGGAATTGCCAGGATGTCGCCGGTATCCAAGATCCAGGAGATCCAGGAGTGCGCCTCCATCCCGGTCATGGCTAAATCGAGAATCGGTCACTTCATGGAGGCCGAAATCCTCGAGGCCATGAGTGTCGACTTTATCGATGAAAGCGAGGTCCTCACCCCCGCCGATGAGGATGCCCATATCGACAAGACCCCTTTCAAGGCGCCCTTCGTCTGCGGCGCCAGGAACCTTGGCGAGGCATTGAGGCGAATCGCCGAAGGAGCTGCGCTGATCCGGACCAAGGGAGAGGCCGGCACCGGCGATATCATCCATGCGGTCAGGCATATGAAGCTGATCACCTCGCAGATCGGAGAGCTCACCGGACTGGGAGAATGGGACCTCGCAGCCTGCGCTGAGAAACTCAACGCCCCCAGGGACCTGGTGAGCCAGGTTGCCACAGAGGGCCGGCTTCCTGTCCCCAATTTCGCTGCGGGAGGCATCGCTACCCCTGCAGATGCAGCCATGATGATGCGCCTTGGTGCAGAAGCGGTCTTTGTCGGCTCGGGAATTTTCAAATCCAGCCCCGACCCGGCAAAACAGAGCATCGTTGCGCGGGCGATCGTGGAAGCCGTAACCCACTTCGACAACCCCTCCGAGCTCGTGCGCATCTGCCAGAACGTGGACGTGGCAATGAGGGGAGAAGACACGGGCGATATTCCTGAAGAAAAACTCCTTCAGAGCCGCGGATGGTAAGCGCAGTCTCTGCCACTGACCACCTGCGCAACGACGAGCCGGTTATCGGGGTGCTTGCCCTGCAGGGCTCGTTCCCGCTTCATATTGCCAGCCTGGAGCGCTGCGGCGCCAGGACCAGGCGGGTACGCAAACCGGCAGACCTCGAAGGACTTTCGGGGCTGGTCATCCCCGGGGGCGAAAGTACCACCATGGAGAACCTCGCTCTTCGCTGTGGACTTTTCGAGGCCCTGGGCAAGGCAGGGCGCGACGGCCTGCCGATTTTCGGTACCTGTGCCGGAGCCATCCTGCTGGGAAAAGGAACCGAGCGGCCTGAGCGCCTCGAACTGGTAGACGTCGAGGTGCATAGAAACGCCTACGGCCGACAGGTTGACAGCTTCAGCCAGGACCTCTTCCTCGCTCCCTTTGACAGCCCCTTCCACGGCGTATTCATCCGGGCCCCCATTATCGAAGCTCCCCCTGGTAGCTCCGACTGCGAGATCCTCGGAAAACACGATGGCAACCCGGTCCTGCTTCGCAGCGGACAATTCCTGCTGGCGACCTTTCATCCGGAGTTGACAAGGGACCTGCGTGTCCACAAACTCTTCCTGCAGATCTGTGGAGTAACAGGTTCCTGCGCTGAACCGGAGGTTCCCGGGGAAGCAGCTGTAAACCTGCTGCGAGAGAAATCGATCTGAAAGCCAATCCGGACCCGGGCGACTGCGGCAACCGGTATTAACGGGAGCCGTAAAAGGAGACTCCAGTTTTGCTCACAATGATCTCCACTATTCTCAAGGGGGCTGTTCTCGGCCTCGCCATGATCATTCCCGGAGTCAGCGGCGGAACGATGGCCCTGGTCCTGGGGATCTACGAGCGGTTAATCCGCGCTCTTCGTGGATTTTCACTCTCAACCCTCAGGAGCGCTTCGGGGCTCCTCTGCGGGCCGGGAAAAAAATCAAGAGCCGCGACCCTGTGGAGCAGCCATGACATGAGCTTCCTGGCCGTCCTCCTTGTCGGCGCCCTGCTGTCGATTTTTGCCTTCAGCCACCTGATCGAAGACCTTCTCAGCACCCACCCCAAACCAACCTATGGTTTCTTTTTCGGACTGGTGGCAGCCTCCATCATTTTTCCCTTTCGACTGGCTGAGCGAAAATCCATGGTCGAGCTCTGCTGCGCCGTTCTTGCCATTGGCCTCGCCATCGCCTTAAGCACCAGCAGGATCGATCCCAGCCAGGGCCTGGAAATCGATCCTTACAGCCTCGCCAACTGCGCCAGGTTTGCGGTCTGCGGCATCCTGGCAAGTTCAGCCATGTTGCTTCCGGGAATCAGCGGGTCCTTCATCCTTCTCCTCCTGGGTATCTACTACGACGTCCTCAGCATCGTCAACAACCGCGACTACCTGCTTCTCTCGATCTTCATTGGCGGCTGCCTGCTCGGACTGGCCATCTTTTCAAGGCTTATTCATTTCCTCCTCAATCGTTACCACTCCCCCACCATGGCCTTCCTGGGCGGCCTGATGGCCGGGTCACTCTGGAAGTTCTGGCCCTTCAAGGATCCTGTTTCGGGCTCCCCCTCGTGGCCGGGCGCTGGAGAAGATTCCGCAGGAATCAGCCTCCTTGCCTCTCTTGCCGCAGTCGCCATCATCGCAGCCTTTGCCTGCTATGACAGGAAGGCCAGGGCAAAAGGAACGGCCGATCAGTCCATCGGCAGGTAGCTTCCCTCATCGGAGGGGCCCGGCTCAGCATCATCGGGAAGCTCATCCGCTCCGGGATCCGCCGACAGGGGCCTGACAATGACAGACCTTGGCTCGGTCGGGCAGTACATCTCACAGACCCCGCAGCCTGTACAGCCCGGGTCAAGGATCTCTATGGGGCCCCCGTGGTAAGAGATCGTGATAGCGGCCTCGCCCAGCGGACACTTATCGACGCAGATCTGGCAATCCTCTCCCTGGGTCCGCACACAGAAGGCATCATCCACCTCGGCGATCCCCATACGGATATCCTCCTGCGCAACCGGGGCCAGCGCCCCGCTGGGACAGACCTTCATGCAGGAGAGGTCCTCACAGATCACACAGGCCTGGGACTGGGCATCGATAAACGGGCGGCCTTCTTTCATTGGGTCCGGATCCACCGTGACCTTGATAGCGCTCACAGGGCAGGAGTTCACGCACTGGCCGCTGACCATGCAGGTCTGCAGGAACTGCTCCTCATCGATGGCTCCGGGTGGGCGCAATACAGGCCTGTCGGGAAGCTTGGAAAAGCGGTCTTCATCCGGGCTGGACGAATCGTAGGCACCCTTGTTGCGCTCGTATTCATCCCAGTCCGGCAGACCCGTTTTCTCAATCCGGGCCTCTACCACGTCAGCGATCGGTTTGAGCATACGACGAAGACCCTGGGTGAAGAAACCACGCCTGTTTACGTTATCCGGGTTCTCGCCCTGTTCTTCTTCTCCAGCCGTCTCCTGCTCTTCGTTCTCGGCAGGAATTTCCTGCTCGCCTTCGTCTTTTTTTTCTTCTTCGTTCATTCTGCAAACGAATCCGGCTGCCGCGGCTGGATAATCAAATTTCGCTCAAATAGCTGGAATGATATCTTATTGCCCCTGCAACGAAACTCAAGATCAGGATTTCGCAATGGGTAGCTCAAAGTACTGCATCGGTCTGGATTTCGGCACCAACACTGCCCGTGCGCTCATTGTCGATGCACAAAACGGACAGGAGGCTGCCGGCTCCGTGGCCCCCTATCCCAGCGGTGAAGCTGGGATCGTGACGGATCCAGCCGATCCACTCCTGGCGCGCCAGGAGCCGCTGGATTACGAGCAATCCCTGGTTGCCGCCCTCGGTGGGGCCCTGCAGAACCTCGAGCAGTCGAGGGGCCCCGGGGCATTGGAGAACATCATCGGAATCGGGATCGGCGCTACCGCCAGCACCCCCATTCCCGTAGATGCAGAGCTCTGTCCCATTGCCCGGAATCCGGAATTCGAAGGCAACCCAGCCACCATGGCCTGGTTGTGGAAGGACCACACTGCCCATCAAGAGGCCGAAGAGATAACCCACCGGGCAGCAGAACACATCCCGCATTATCTCGACCGTTGCGGAGGCACCTACTCCAGCGAATGGTCGCTGGCGAAGCTCCTGAGATTCATCAGGACCTCTCCCGAGGCCGCGGCCCGTACAGCTGACTGGGTCGAGCTGGGTGATTACCTTGGGGGAATGCTGACCGGCTGCCACGCCCCCGCCAGGCTCCCGCGCAACATCTGCGCAGCAGGGCATAAGGGCTTCTACCACGATGCCGAAGGCCCCCCTCCCGCCGGGTTCCTGGCAGCGGTTGACCCCCTCCTTGAAACCTGGTTTTCCGACAGGGAAGCCGCCCCCCCTCTTGCTGCCGGTGCGCGCAGTGGGGTCCTGTGCGAAGAATGGGCCGGCAAGCTCGGGCTGGCGGCGGGAATACCTGTTTCCATCGCAGCCATCGATGCTCATGTCGGAGCCGTCGGGGCAGGAATCAAGAAGGGGCGCCTCGCAAAAATCATGGGAACCAGCGGCTGTGACATGGTGGTCCACCCGGCTGATGACACCCCACCTCCCTCGATCACCGGGCTGTGCGGAATCGTCCGCGATTCCATATTGCCCGGCTACTGGGGGCTCGAGGCGGGCCAGTCAGCTCTCGGTGACATCTTCGCCTGGTTCGTGAGAGAGGTCGGCGCGCCGGCCGGTCTCGGCCATGACGAGTTTACGCGCCAGGCCGCCGACCTCAGGCCAGGCCAATCCGGCCTGCTCGCCCTGGATTGGAACAACGGCAACAGGAGTATTCTTGCGGATCCCCGGCTCAGCGGCCTGCTGCTCGGCCAGACTCTCCGGACCACGACAGGGGAAATCTACCGGGCCCTCCTGGAGGCGACGGCCTTCGGCGCCCGGACCATCATCGAGCAGATTCGCTCCAGCGGGGTGGCCGTCGATGAGATTGTCGTCTGCGGAGGAATCGCCGAAAAAAACCCTCTCCTGCTGCAGATCTACGCAGATGTGCTCGGAATGCCCCTGGGCCTCTCCGCCTCCGACCAGGCCTGCGCCCTCGGAGCGGCCATCTTCGCCGCCGTGGCTGCCGGTGGCGAAGCCGGAGGCTACGATTCCGTGGAGGAAGCCCAGCATGCCATGACAGCAATCAAGGACGGCAGCTGCCAACCGGAAAACGAAGCAGGAAAGAACTATGACGAACTTTACAGGCTCTACAGGCAGCTCCACGATGCCTTTGGCGGAGTCAACAGGGCGGCTGACCTTGGCGGCATCATGAAAGAGCTATCCCTGCTGCGAGACCGCGCAGGACAGGTTCCGGACTGACCCACTGGCCCTCGAACCAGTCCTCAACCCTGTTCTGCTGCCACCG
>CAJWZY010000038.1 GCA_913050545.1 uncultured bacterium
GGGCCAGGGCCAGGGCCAGGGCCAGGGCCAGGGTCAGGGCCAGGGTCAGGGCCAGGGTCAGGGCCAAGGCCAAGGACAGGGCCAGGGCCAAGGTCAGGGTCAGGGTCAGGGCCAGGGACAAGGCCAGGGACAAGGTCAGGGCCAGGGACAAGGACAAGGACAAGGTCAGGGCCAGCAGCCCGGGCAGACCTCCCCATCCGGAAAAGGTGGTGGAAGCTCGAAGGGTGGTAGTTTTGCCGAGAACCAGGGTGTTAAGGATGGCCCCTTACAGGTCGTCGATAAGATTCAGCAGAGTGACAGCCGGACTCCTAATGCGGGAGCACGGGACATCAACAACAAGAGCAGAAGATTGGAAAAAGCAGCTTGGTTCAGTAAGCTGCCGCCCAGCTTGCGGAAGTCGATTCGCGCGAGCTCAAGGCGGCCAGCACCGAGGGGCTACAGGGAAAGGCTTCGTCGCTATTTCGAAAGTATCGATTGAGGCGTGGTCTGTTGAAGTAAACGAGGAAGTATTTATCAGGACGGTATCAGGAAATACCAGGAGATTGAAAGATGGCAGAAGACAAGGTTCCCGCTAAGGATGTAGCGGCAGTCAAGAAGTGCGAAGAGGCTTACAACAAGGTGCGAGATGAACTCTCCAAGGTCATCGTCGGCCAGGATGAGGTGATTGAGCAGGTGCTGGTCGCCATGTTCGCGCGCGGGCATGCTCTCCTGGAAGGTGTTCCCGGATTGGCCAAGACGCTGCTGATCAGCTCGATTGCCGAGACCCTGAAGCTGAGCTTCAAGAGGATCCAGTTCACTCCCGACCTGATGCCCAGCGATGTGACGGGAACCGATATCATCCAGGAAAGCAAGGGCGGCGACCGTGCCTACAAGTTCCTTCCTGGCCCGATTTTCGCCAACATGATTCTCGCCGATGAGATCAACCGTACCCCGCCGAAGACCCAGGCCTCTATGCTCGAGTCGATGCAGGAGCGACAGGTCAGTGCAGGCGGAACGGTCCACACTCTTCCTGATCCTTTCTTTGTGCTTGCCACCCAGAACCCCCTGGAGCAGGAAGGTACCTACCCGCTTCCCGAGGCGCAGCTGGACAGGTTCCTCCTCTACATCAAGGTCGATTATCCCAGTGGTGCTGAAGAGTGGGAGATCGCAAGACGGGTGACCACCGGCCAGCTTGGTGGAATCAAGGCGGTCATGACCGACAAGGAAATCGTCGATATCCAGAATCTCGTGACCCGTGTGCCGGTCAGTGACCAGGTGCTCGGCTATGCGCATGCGCTCGTCAGGGCTTCTCGTCCCGGCGAAGAGGGCGCTCCTGACTTCGTCAACAAGTGGCTTGACTGGGGAGCCGGTCCCAGGGGAATCCTGACGCTCGTTACCTGTGCGAAGGCAAGGGCGCTGCTCTACGGTCGCTACCATGCCACCGTCGGAGATGTCGATGCGGTCGCCAAGCCGGCTCTTCGCCATCGGATCGCGAGCAATTACGCCGCGCATGCCGAAGGCAAGACCAACGAGACCCTGATCGATGATCTGCTGGCAGCCGTTCCAGCCAGTGAAAAATATTCGCAGCCAGCTGCCTGAGGTAGGTGAACCATGGCAAAGAGCATACTTTCACGCTATATCGATCCTGAGGTTCTTGGCAAGGTGCAGGGGACCCCGGTCCGTCCCAGTGGCCTGGTCATGGGAAACCTGGCGGGGGCCCACAAGTCCCCGCTGCATGGTTTTGCCGTGGAGTTTGCAGGCCACCGGGAATACGTGATCGGGGATGATATCCGGCATATTGACTGGCGCGTTTTCTATAAGCGCGACAAGTACTTCATCAAACAGTACGAGATGGAAACCAACTTCACCTGTCACCTGGTGCTCGACGTCAGCGCTTCGATGCGCTACGGCGCCAAGGCGCAGGAGAAGATGCTCTACGGAGCCAAGCTGCTGACGACGCTGGGCTATTCGATTGTCAAGCAGAGCGACCGCGTGTCCCTGACGACCTTCGATGAGAAGATCCTGGGCTATGTTCCTTCCGGGAACTCCATGGCCCAGATCCAGCGTATGACGGAGCATCTTGACGAGATCGAGCCGAAGGAAAAGACCGATATGGCCGAATGCCTTGCTGAGGTGTCTGGTCGTACAGGGCGCAGGGAGATCGTCATGGTCTTCAGCGATTTCTTCACCGATCTCGATGCTCTCGAGCAGGTTCTCCAGCGGTTGAAGTACCAGCAGCACGAGGTGGTTCTTTTCCAGGTCCTTCATCATGATGAGCTTGATTTCCGCTTTGACGGTATGATCAAGTTCATCGGCCTGGAGGTTCCCGACGAGCTTCTCATGCAGCCCAACGAGCTTCGCAATGCCTATCTCTCCGCCCTCGGGCGGTTCAACGACCGTTTCGAAGAGATCTGCCAGGCCAACCGGGTTGAGCGGGTACTCGTCGATACCAGTCGTAATATGGGTGATCTCCTGGTCGACTATCTCAACCAGCGCGGCCAGCTCAAGCGGGCGATCTGAGGAGTTACGCTCCCCTCGGGCAGGGCCTTCGGGGCCTTATGCTTCGCGGAGGGTTTCCGAAGGGTCCTGCTGTACTGCAAACAGGGTCGGGATCCAGCTTGCCAGCAGGGTGACCAGGGGGGTTGCCACCAGGACGAGAAGGAACAGGCTGCTGCTGGCATCCAGGAGCTCACCCTGGGTGCCAGCAATGCTTTTTGCTGCACCGCTGGCGACCAGGTGTCCCAGGGGCAGGCCTGCCAGGGCACCGAGAATTCCGATGACAGCGGCCTTGCAGAGGAATATCGAATAGACCTGGGAGCTTTTGAGTCCGAGGGCCCTGAGAATTCCTACCTCTGCCTGGCGGTCCCTTACATTGAGGAAGGCAAGGAGTCCGATCAGCAGGGAGCAACCTGCGATGACCAGCGGGACCAGCGTCGCAGTGAAGGAGTTCAGCTGGGTCTTTGTCTCAAGTGCGCGGCTTTCTTCCATGGCAAGGGTCTGCTGGGCAAGCTTCCTGGCAGCCATCCGAGCCTCGGCCCGGGCGGTCGCCTTCGTCCCTCTCTCGATGACCTGGGTCTCAGGGAGAATCCCTGCAATTTCCTTACGGATAATCGGCAGCCGGTCTGCTGAGCAATTGCATTCAAGTGCCAGGATTGCATTGATCTGGCCCTCCTTGTTGAGCATCTTCTGGGCCCTGGCGAGGTCTATCCAGATAGAGATGTCGTCCTTGTTGCCACGGGCCTTGTAGCACTTGTGGACGGTGAATTCTTCTCCCATCAGGGTGACCTTGTCACCCTCGGAAATCTCGAGGCTCTGGTGGAGCTCGTGCCCGAGGACAATCGTGCCCTTGGGCACAGCGTCAATCAGCGGCTTCTTGGGATCCCTGTGCATCAGGGGGACCTCTCCCCGAACACCGATGAGAAGGACCGTTCGCTTTTTTTCCGGCCAGGTCATCTTCTGGGTAAGGCTCGGCAGGAGATGGTTGATGGTCACGATCTTGGAGTTGGCCAGGCGCTTGACGTATTCCTCCGGCATGTATTTCGAGGCGAAATCTTCGGCGTAGAGATCCGCGAGAACCTGGTCCTTTGGCAGGATGAGGATATTGAACCCGAGATTCTTCATTGTCTTGCGGGTTTCATCCTCATGCTTACGGGTGAGCTCCGTCAGGGCCGCTTTTTTTTCCGCAAGGCTCTCCATGGTTTGATAGTCGTGGTCTTTGAGGAGCTCAAAGGATGCCACGACACAACACACCGAGGCGCAGACGGCCGCGAGGCTGGCGACGAATGAAATCTTACGAAAGGCGATCTCGCGCAGGATGAGACGTGGAAGCTTCATAGGAAAGATATAACCTGCCGGGTGCTATTGTTTCTTCCGCATGAGGACGGTCATGCCCGCAAGGAGCGCGAAAACGACAACCCCGAGGATGAGCATGTTCCGGGTGAGCGAGCTGCTTACCTCCTCCTCTCCTTCTTCAGCCGTCACCGGTTCTTTTTCGGAGGGTACGGGGGGAGGTTCCGCAGCTTTTTCCGGGACCTTCACGTCAGCTGCGGGGGAGGGCACCTCCGCAGCGGGTTCCGTCGGCTTGGGAACCAGGGTTACCTTCGCAGTTGTTCCCCCGGCAGAACCCTGCTCGTCATCTTCGCTGGGTTCAACAGAGAATCCTTCGAGCCCGCTCAGGGGTGGCAGCTCGATATTTTTTGTTTCGATCAGGCCCTCAAGCGAACCTTCCCAGTCAGCTGCCAGCAGCAGATCCGACCCTGGATTCTGGTTCTTGATTTCGCAGGAGCAGGGCCCGATGAGGAACTGGGCCGCCTCAGCGAGGTTGTCTTCGTTGATTCCGGCGCCGATATAGGCCCAGAGAGCTCGGCCTCTCCCAAATACAGGAAAGATCATCGGTTTGCCGCTCTCTTCAAGCAGGTCATCCTCTGTTCTCATCAGCTGGCTGATAAGCCCTTTTTCCAGGGGGTCGGAACGGGACACCCGGATGCTGGAGAAGGCGATGTGTACCGGCAGCTTTTCAAACCGGACCTGGCTGGCTGGGTCCTCGAGATCTTTCGGGTCCTGCTCAGGAAGCTTCATTTCTTTCTGGAGTTTCTTGAGCTGTTTCTCAAGCAACTCAAAGGCAGGGTCGTCCAGCTTCTTGTCTCCGGATTCGATACAGAGCCAGACCGCTGAGTCTCCGGCAAGCAAGCGCTTGACGACCTTCCTGCGGACCGGGGAATCTACAATATTGTTGAAGGTAGCCAGGGCGGCCTTGTCGCCAAGTGCACCTGACCACAGGGGCTCTGCTGCTCCCTTGAAGGGTGGTGGCATGAGAAGAATACGAGGAAGGGAGGTCTCCTGTTGCTGTTCGAGCAGGGTGAGAAGCTCCGGCGGCGGGGAGTCATCGAGGTCAACCATGACGAGCTCGAGGTTGGCCATGTTCTTTCCTTCGCTGCGGTCGAAAGCTTCGAGGCTCTTCTTCTGTTCCTCGTTCAGCTCTCCTTTGTAGAGGACGAGCGCCTGGAAGAGGTCTGGTTGCCAGCGTTCGAGAGCGTAGCGGAATACCGGTACTGAGCAGGCATTTGCAACGGTGACAACTGCGAGGCAAACCACGCCAGCGACCAGCAGTGAATAGATTCCGAACCTTATGGGTGAAGTCATTCCGGCAGCAGATCCTGTTCTGGTGTTGGTTCAAAAGGAGATATCTACTAAAACAGTTTAACAGGAGAAGTCTTTGGTGGTAAGGGTTCTGTCCTGCTCACTGTATTGCTTTATAAACACTAATTTAAAGGCTGCGAAATGAGATCTCTGGTGATTTGTAAAGGGCCCGGGAGAGCCGGGCTCCTTTTCTGCCTCTTGCTCATTCCTGGATTCGCACTGACGCAGGAAGAGCCCCCGCGGTCTGTGCAGGCGCTCTGGGCCGATGTAGACCCTGCCAGGGAGTTACTGGATATTCGCCTTGTCCGGCGGTGGGAGGAGGAGGGGCTGGTGCTCAGCTACCTTACCTTTCATATCGGCACCTTCAAGGGGAGAGCCTCCCGGATAGCCGCGTTCTACGGATATCCAGCGGATGCCCGGCAGCTGCCGGGTCTTTTACACCTGCATGGAGGCGGGCAGAGGGCCTTTCTCCACGAGGTCAGGTATTACGCCCGGCGGGGTTATGCGTGCCTCTCGATCAATTGGGGAGGGCGTGAGATGGAGGGTGCCATGGCCGGGGACCCCAATACCGACTGGGGGGCAGTTGATCCTACCCAGAAGAACGTGCCTGGTTATTCCAACCTGCTGCCCGGTGAGAAGTACCTCGATAAATTCCAGTCCCCGAGGAACAACAACTGGTACCTGTTGACCATTGCGGGCAGGAGAGGCCTGACCTTCCTGGAGCGGCAACCCGTGGTTGACCGGGAGCGCCTGGGGGTCTATGGGCATTCGATGGGTGGCAACCTGACGGTCTATGTAGCTGGAACAGATGACCGCGTGAGGGTGGCTGCTCCATCGGTGGGTGGGCAGGGATTTCGAACCATCAGCTGGGAGCTTCTGCCAGGGCAGAGAAGGAAGGTTCCTAATGGAGATATCGAGCTGTATAGAGAGACCCTCGGTTTCCAGTCCTATGCTCCCCGCATCCGGGCTCCTCTCCTCTGGCTCAGCTCGACAAATGATTTCCACGGCATCATGGATGACACCTGCAGGACCGGGGAGCTGATCCCGCACAAGGCGGTAAGGTATTCTTTCGCCCCCCATCTCAACCATCGTTTTACGCCGGAGTTCGCAGTTACCCGCCCGCTCTGGCTGGACCAGCATCTGAAGAAGGGGATGAGCTTACCGGAGATGCCTGCGGTCAGCCTGCTGCTTGAAACGATCCCGGAATTCCGGGTGACCCCCGGGCGATCCCACCCGGTGGAAAGGGTAGAGATCATGTATTCTGTTGACCCTGATCCACGTGCCCGCTTCTGGCGCACGGCAAATGGTTCCCGGCAGGGTGGGACCTGGACTGCAGAGCTCCCGATTCTCTCGGTGAACCAGCCTCTTTTCGCCTTTGCCAATATCTACTATCGGCTGGCGAAGCCTGTAGAGGTTCAGTTTGCGCGCCCGATTTCCTCCTTTGCCATCAGCTCTCTGATGAAGACTGCCTCTCCAGCGGAGCTGAAGAGCAGGGGCGTGAAGGCGACAGATAAGCCTGTTCGCCTGATCGATGATTTCTCCCGCGGGTTCCAGGACTGGTACCTGTTGTCAGCTGACAATCCGTATCACTGGCAGTTCTGGACCCGCAAGATCACTGATCCCAAGTGGAGGGGTGGGGATGGTGAGCACCTGGCGCTGGAGGTTCGAACAGAAAAGCCGAACGACCTGGTCCTGGTGATTACCGAGAATTTTTTCAGGGGCTACAGGGGCCACCGCAAGGGTGATTCTGTCGCTGTCGTTAAATTGCCTGGTGGGGAGGGTTGGCATCAAGTCAGCCTTCGGCCGGGTGATTTTATTCACCAGCAGAAAGGTACACCGCTGGAGTCCTGGGAGCTCGCTGACCTGCTTGGTTTTCGGGCCTATTATGGAGAGCGAGGGGGGAAGGTGCTGGGCAGCACCCGCTGGGCGGGGGGGCGGCCGGAATTCAGGAACTTGCGCTGGGTAAAACCCGGCAAGGATGGTTGAGGAGAAGGCCCTGACACAGGATACTGTTCTGGAGGAAGTGCTCCGACTGTGAGTTGCCGGGGCCGGTTACTGGAGAAGAACAAAGGTGTTTTGCCAGATGCGCAGGAAGAACAAATCTTATCCGGCAGGTGCAGGAACTTTGCCCGGCAAATGGGCCGCAGTGGTTTTTCTGCTGGCTCTCTACCTGCTGCCGGTGGCCCGTGCCGACTGGCCCGCCTGGAGGGGAGATGCCAGGCGGAGCGCCACAACAGCGGCAGAACTTCCAGGGAAGCTTTCCCTGCATTGGAAGCTGCAGCTGCCGCGGCTGAAGCCTGCCTGGCCAGACCAGCCGCGACTGGATTTCGACACCTGCTACCAGCCGATCATTGCCGGGGGCCGGATCTTTATTTCATCTTCACGCAACGACTCCGTGAGCGCGTACAGCCTCTCAGAGGGCATCCTGCTCTGGAGGTTTTTTGCTGGTGGCCCGGTACGGTTTGCCCCCTTTGCCGCTGCTGGCAGACTCTATTTCTGCTCTGATGATGGCTACCTGTACTGTCTTGATGCAAGGGACGGAGGTCTTGCCTGGCGCTACCGGGGTGGCCCCTCGGGCCGCAAGGTGACAGGTAATGATCGGATCATTTCCAGCTGGCCCGCCCGTGGAGCTCCCGTGGTCAAGGATGGGAAGGTTTTTTTCGGTGCTGGAATCTGGCCCTTTATGGGGACCTATATTCATTGCCTCGATGCGCAGGATGGAAAGCTGGAATGGAGTAACGGAATCGATGGGGCGCTCTATCTCGACCAGCCGCACAACAGCCCTGCCTTTGGTGGCCTTGCTCCGCAGGGATACCTCGCCACCACAGGTGACAGGCTCCTGGTTCCCAATGGGCGCGCGATTCCTGCCTGTCTCGATGCAAGGACCGGAAAACTGCTCTATTACAACCTGTCCAAGAACGCGAAGAAGGAGTCCTACCATGTGTCGACCACTGGTGGCGTTTTTCTCAATTCCGGCCTTCTGTATGATCTGAAAGGTGGTGCCCGCATCAAGGGGGTCCTCTCACAGGATGCGGCTCTTGATTCCGGGGCAATCTACTCGGCTGCTGTTGTGCAGAAAGAAGAGAAGGGGAAGAAGAATACCCGCCTGCAGTTGAGGGCGCTTCGCCTTGGAAACAGGATCCATTTTGACCGGAACAATTTTCACCTCCGCTGGACTGACAAGATCCGGGGGGCTACCTACGAGGTTTCCGTTCGGGGTGCAAAGGTGGAGAAGCTTTTGAAAAGTACGAAATCGAAGGCCGCTGAGGAGCTGGAAGTTATCAGCTACGTGGTGCCCAATAAGCACAAGAATTTCTCCGGTAAGAGTATAGAGGCCGGTGTCTTGAGTTTCAGGGACTCGCTGCTTCCCGCCAGGTTGCTGGGTAAGGAAGGCGGGAAACCTGTTGAGACGATCTGCAGGACCGCCGTTTACCTGGATCCAGCCGACTGGACCTGCAGGGTGGAGACGGGCATTCCCCTTTCTGCGGTGAAGACAAAAGGTCAGAAAAAACCAGGACTTGGGGGGCTTGGGGCCCTGCCCACTGCGAAGTTCGAGCGGGTCTCATCGAGGGGGAGGCTGGTGGAGGTGGAGAGCCTGCGCAACGTCGATGGGGAAATATCCAGGCAAGATCTTTTCAGGAAGCTTCCCCGCGGGTTAAAGCGCCAGCTGGAACTCTCCCCCTCCTGGAGAGTCGTTCAGGGCCTGCCCTCACGACCTGCTGCGGGGGGCGTGGAAGCCCTGACTGTCCGGGCCGGTAACAGGGCCTATGTTGCCTGTGCCGGGGCGCTGCTGGCGTTCGATATTCCTTCTGCAAAGCCGACGGGTAAGAAACGTCCCAGGTTTGCATGGAAGAAGAAATTACAGGGTGTTCCCGGGGCTGTTGCCTGCTCGGCAGGTTACCTGCTTGTTGCCACCGAAGAGGGGGAGCTCTTCTGTTTTGGCGGTGAAAGGGAAAAGGCGCCGATTGCGAGGAATGAAGCGGGCCGCCCCCTGCCGGGCCGGGGGCAGCTTCCCCCGGGCCTGGCTGGCCTACTCAAGGCAGATCCGCCCGGAGAGGGCTACTGCCTGGTAGACGGCGGAGGGAGCCTGGAGCTCATCCAGGGTCTGATTACCCATACCCGGCTCAGGATCCTTGTCTTTGAGGAAAGTTCGCAGAAGGTTGCCGAGCTGCGCAGGGAGCTGGATCGAGCCGGGCAGTACGGGACTCGTGTCAGTGTTCACCCCGGGACGGCCGGGAGCTTTGCATTGCCCCCCTATCTCGCCAACCTTGTCATTCACAATGGCAGCGAGGAAGGGGCGGGGCTCTCCGCGGAAGCCATTGCAGTTTTGTTCAATGTCCTGCGGCCCTATGGCGGGATCGCTTTTTTCCGGGGCCGGTCATTGAGTCGGCAGGAGCTTGAGGCTGCTGTCCGGGGACAGTCCCTGGCCGGGGCGGAAATAAAGGTGGTGGGGGAGTCACTCACACTTCACCGCCGTGGTCCGCTGCCGCGTTCTGGAAGCTGGACCCATCAATATGGGGATGGGGCCAACAGTAATCTCTCCCGGGATTCTCTCGTCAGGGCGCCACTTGGAGTTCTCTGGTTCGGTGGCGCCTCCAACAGCAGGCTTCTTCCCCGTCATGGCCATGGCCCCCGTCATCTCGTGGTCGGCGGACGCATTATCATCGAGGGGCCTGATGTCCTGCGGTCACTTGATGTCTATACAGGCAGGCTCCTGTGGGAGGCTGAATTCCCCGGGCTCGGGAAGGCCTACGACAATACCAGCCACCAGCCCGGCGCCAACTCAATCGGCAGCAACTACGCGGCCGCGGTCGATGCGGTTTACGTGCTCTATGGGAAAGCCTGCCTGAAACTGGATCCGAAGACGGGCGAGGTGGTATCCAGGATCCAGTTTGGAAACGAGGAGGCTGCGCCACGGCCGTACCATCTCGGCTTTATTGCTGTCCACGAGGATATGCTGGTGCTTGGGGCCTCGCCGATCCAGTTCTCCACCCCGGATTTTGACCAGTACGATTTCAATAAACTGCCGGACAAACAGAACAAGGAGCTCAAGGCTCTCCTGGGATCGTTCAAAGGATTCAAACCCGGCGGGAAGTCTTTCCTGCAGACCCAGAAATCCTGGGTGATTGCGCAGCTGAACGAGCTGATCAAGCTGAAGAACCTCCCTGCCAATCTCTCTGCTGCATTGCGAAAGACGGTGGATAAAAAGAAGCTCTCAGCCGTAGAGAAATTAATTCGCCTGCACCAGGCGAATGGAGGTGCACCCGATGGCCTCAAGAGCCTGAACCGCCGCTTTCTCCGAGCTGTTTGTCCTGCGGTCCCACAGGAGAGGACTGGGAAGCTCGGGCATGATAATGTGTGGGATGGAACCGCCAGCAGGTACCTGGGAGGATTTGATCGGCACAGCGGCAAGATGCTCTGGCGGCTGGAGGCTCAAAACTCTTTCCGGCACAATGCGATCTGTCTTGGATCAGGTAAGCTCTTTGCCGTGGATCGCCTGCCGGAGACGTATGAAAAGAAGCTGAGAAGGCGGGGGCGTTCCTCCAGCGACAGCACCCGGGTGCTGGCTGCCGACCTTTCAGATGGGGCCATCGCCTGGAAGCAGAAGGCACCCTTCTACGGGACGTTTGTCTCGTACTCAGCCGAGCACGATATTCTCCTCCAGTCCAGCCGGGCCTCGCGCGATATGTTGCCTGATGAGAAGGGTAATTATCTCCTCGCGCACCGGGGCAAGACAGGAGAAGTACTCTGGAAGACGCAGGACACCTATGACGGCCCCTGTATTCTTTACCACGACACGATCATTACCCAGGGCAAGGCCTACGAGTTGCTCACCGGTAAACGGAAGAAACGATTGAATCCTGTTCTCCAGAGGGAGGTGGAGTGGGGCTTCTCCAGGCATTATGGCTGCAATACAGCCATTGCCAGCGAGCATCTGCTTACCTTTCGCTCAGCGGCTGCCGGCTTTTTTGATCTTAAGGGTAACAGTGGTACAGGCAACCTCGGGGGCTTCCGCTCGAGCTGTACGGCCAACCTGATCGTTGGTGATGGGGTGCTTTGTGCTCCGGACTATACACGCAGCTGCAATTGCAGCTATCAGAACCAGTCCTCGCTCGGCTTGATCCATATGCCGGAGCTGGAGATGTGGACCTTCAATACTTTCAGCATTGAGAAACAGGTGGTGAGGCGCCTGGGAGTTAACCTTGCCGCTCCCGGAGACCGGCTGGCGGAGGATGGTACTCTCTGGCTGGAGTATCCCCTCGTTGGCGGGCCTTCTCCAAAGATCGAGATGGAGCTGGGTCCTGCGGCTGCCTCCCGGTTCAGGCAGAGTTCCGTCCTGCCAGGTGGTGGAAAACACAGGTGGGTTTTCTCTTCGGGGTATCGTGGGCTGCGTACCGCTTCTCTGAAGCTGCCCGGCTCGGAGCCCCGGACCTTCAAGGTAAGGCTCTATTGCCGGCCCCAGGCCGGACAGGCTGGTGGGAGTTTTGATATCAGCCTGCAGGGAGTGAAAGTTCTCAAGGGGCTCAATCCGGCTGGGAAAGCAACCAGCGGGTCCGCAGGCTTGATCCACGAGATAGAGGGCGTCAGGATCGCTTCGGTTCTGGACTTGAAGCTGCATCCTTCTGGCGGAAGAGATTCTGATCTTCCCCTGGTCTGCGGAATCGAGCTGATCGAAGAAGGCAACTGACCGAGCCCTGTTGCGGGTTCATTTCCCCTTTACCGTCAGCCAGGCTCGCTGCAGGGGACGCTTTCTTCCCGCAACCTTGTAGCCGGCCACCTCTGAATCGTTTTCTTTACCGTCGGCTTCGCCGGTGATTCTGAATGTGCTTCCCTGCGCAGCGGAGGTTCCTTCCAGGATGAGCTTG
>CAJWZY010000039.1 GCA_913050545.1 uncultured bacterium
GAGGCGACCCGCCAGGGTCGCCTCGTTTTTTTTCGTCTGATCTTGCGAGTTCTTGCCGGTGGATCTACACTTCGTCGTTATGACGCCCAGGATCGCCCCCTCAATTCTCTCTGCTGATTTCTCCCGCCTCGGGGAGCAGGTACGGGTTGTAGAAGAGGCCGGCGCAGGGCAGGTTCACATCGATGTCATGGATGGGCATTTTGTTCCGAACCTGACCATGGGGCCCGTTGTTGTTGAGGCCCTTCGAAGTACAACAACGCTTCCTCTTGATGTTCACCTGATGATTACGGACCCGGAAGATTATCTCGAGTCCTTCATCAAGGCAGGCGCTGACCACATCAGCTTTCATATCGAGGCGGAGGGGGACAAGGGCGCGATGCTGGACCTGCT
Source organism: uncultured bacterium (assembly GCA_913050545.1). Taxonomy (GTDB): domain Bacteria; phylum Planctomycetota; class UBA8108; order UBA8108; family UBA8108; genus UBA8108. The sequence goes on from CAJWZY010000039.1 coordinate 391, forward strand.
TGAGGAGCGGGGAGTGGGTAAAGGCCTCGCGGTGAACCCGGCAACTCCTGCCGAGGAGATCCTTGAATTTCTTCCCAGGCTGGACATGGTGGTGGTGATGACGGTAAACCCCGGTTTCGGGGGACAGGACTTCCTGGGTGACAACCTGGATAAGGTGAGGCGTATTCGCCAGGAAGAGGAAAAGCTGTCGCTGGAAAAGAAATTAAATATAGAGGTTGATGGAGGAGTAGACCGAGGCACCATCGGGGCCTGCCTGGAGGCGGGAGCGGATATCTTTGTTGCGGGAAGCGCCATATTCGGCGCAGCTGATCCGGGGGCAGCCACCCGGGAACTCATAGAATTGGCAGGCAGTTGAATATGGCATCTGAAGAAACTGGCAAAAAAACAGGCAGTGGTCGCAAACGCAAAGAGATGCCGGATCTCTGGATGCAGTGCACATCGTGTAACAAGCTGGTCTACAAGCCCAAGTTCGAGGAGGGGCAGAATGTCTGCCCTGAGTGCAATTTCCACTACGAGATATCCAGCTCGCAACGTATCGAGTTCCTGCTCGATGGGACTTCCTTTGCTGAGGAGTTCACAGACCTCTACCCACTGGATCCACTTGAGTTCGTCGCCAAGCGTTCCTACAAAGAGAGACTCCGCGGGGCGCAGGAGAGTACCAGTCTTTCCGATGCCTGTATCGTTGGAACGGGCAGGATGGACGGGATCCCGGTTGTTTTCGGAGTGAGCGATTCGCGCTTCCTTCGTGGAAGCATGGGCTCGGTGGTGGGTGAAAAGATCCGGCGTGGAATCGACCTTGCCAGGGAGAAGTCTGTTCCCTTTATCTTCGTGAGCGGTTCGGGAGGAGGGGCTCGCATGGACGAAGGCATCCTCTCTCTGATGCAGATGGCCAAGACCAGCGTGGCCCTTGCTGAACTCGACCGTGCAGGGGGGCTCTTTATCTCTGTGCTTACCAATCCCACCATGGGAGGGTGCATGGCGAGCTTCGCGGCCCTGGGTGACCTCATCTTCGCCGAGCCTGAGGCGCTGATCGGCTTTGCAGGGCCGAATGTCATCAAGGAGACCATCAAGTCTGAGATCCCCGATGATTTCCAGAGCTCCGAGTTTCAGCTCGAGCACGGTTTTGTCGACCGGATTGTCAATCGCGGAGAGCTGCGCTCGGTGCTGGTCCAGGTGATGCGTTTACTGGGCTGTGACCAGGCAGCCTGAATACCTGCTTCGGCATTTTCAAGGTCCTGATATCTTCCCCTGATGTACCCCTCAGGCACCTGAAACCACCGCTACGCAAAAGTTGTGAAGACCGACCGGCTTCCGGTCGATACATGGGGACCTGAATGCGGGAGGCACAAATGGCCTTTCGCGAAGCAAACCTGCAGAGGCGGGTTCAGCGAAATTAGAAAAGACAGAAAATCCTGAGGTGCAAGATGGATCGGGGCAGAATATTAATTCTTGGCGAGACCAAGGAAAACAGCTTTGAGCTGAGGAACCTGTTTGACAATCACCGGTTCGAGCTCGAGATCGCCCTCAATAAGGATATCGGCAAGACGGTCTTGTCGACTCGCATGATGAACCTGCTCGTCATGCACAGCGAAACGATTAACGACGAAAGTACCGAGTTCTTCTCTTACCTCTCCGGCCGGGGAATCTCCCTTCCCCTGATGGTCCTGGGAGAGGACGCAGAGACCTGCAGTGAGAAGATTGATTACGAGGGGCCCGTCGCTTGCTTTGAAAAGCCATACCCTGTGGCAGATGTGCTGGATCACCTGGCAGATCTTTGAGGCGGAGGCAGACGGACTCGTAATTGGGGTGAAGTGTCCCGGAAGGGAATTGGGTTAGCAGCCGGCGGTAACCGCCGGCTGTTTTTTTATACTTCCCCGTTAGCCTTCTGTTAGGACGTCTTCTTTCGGGGCACTTCAAAAGACGGCATTGGGAGTCTATTATGTCTTCCATGTCTCTCTCAAAAGAGCTTAGAGAACTGGAGGCGCAGGGAATTGACCTGGTCGAGATCCTGGGCAAGGACCGGCACCTGGATTCTCCGCAAGCGCTCCAGCGGATCATCTCGGAGTTGTCGTGTTCCGATGATGACCTCTACGTGGAGCTGCTCTACCAGCTGACCTACCGCCGCTTCTCCCGTGAGGAGGCTGAGCGGATCTGGGGTCAGATAACAGGCCACAAGAGAGAGCTCGCCCAGGCGCTCGGCCGCGAGGTCGGCTTCCGGGTTGCCGCCCTCGATTACCTCTTCTCGGTGGAAAAGATCCTGCAGGGAGTTCGCCTGGTGGCCCGCCCGGAGTTCGAGAGCATCCTCAGCTTCGTCAATATCGACGAGGTTACGGGTGTCTACAGCAGGAGGTATTTTAATGAGAGGCTCGCCGAAGAGCTCGCCAGGGCTCGCAGGTATTCCCACCCGCTCAGCGTCCTGATCATCGACCTGGATAATTTCAAACAGGTCAACGATCTCTGCGGGCACATGGAGGGTGACTCCGTGTTGCGCCAGGTCGGCAGGATGCTGACGGACACGACCCGCCAGGCCGATGTGGTCTGCCGCTTCGGGGGGGATGAGTTTGCTATCCTGCTTCCCGAGACAGGTGCCGCTGACACCGAGAGGACAGGGGAGAGGGTCCGCCTGGCCGTGGCGGGGGTTGAGATCCCCGGGGATAACGACCTCGGCAATCCTACCCTCAGCATAGGAGGGGCAACTTTTCCAGAGAGCTGTGAAGAGGCAGAGGAGTTGCTGGCGCTTGCCGACCAGATGTGCCTGGAGGCCAAGCGTGACGGAAAGAACTGTGTGCGGATTGCGGGTAAGGCTGAAGCCACCGGGGATGAAGCGGAGGCCTGATTTTCCGGTGTTCCGTCCGGGGCAGCAGTCCCGGTAAGGCCCCGGATTTCTCCCAGCCGGGTAAAAGGACGGGAATCGGGTCGCTAAAGTTTTCCTGCAGGGCTATTTTGGAGGCCAGGCGGAGAGTGAACTTATGCGTCATATCCTGACTCTTTCAGCGGCCTGCCTTCTGGCGGCACTGGCGTTCCCAACCCCCTGCGAGGCCGAAGATGCGGCTGCAGTGGTGGGGCGGTGGACCCTTGACCGCAAGCATGTTCGGGGTGCCCGCCTGCGGCCGAGCGCCGGAAAGCTCACCGGCCGGATCTACGGCAAGGCCGCCATCTCGAAGGAAAAGCCGGGTGCCCTGGTCTTCGGGGGCGAAAAGAGCAGGGTGCTGCTGGCGGAGCGGGCAGACGCCGGTTTCCTGCCCGAGAAGGCGATCACGGTGAGCGCCTGGGTCATGGTCCGGGAGGTTCGGGAGTGGAGTGGAATACTGTCCGCCCTCCAGGATAACGGCAATTTTGAGAAGGGCTGGTGCCTGGGCGCCAACGGCAGCCGCTTCTTCTTCTGCCTCTCGAGCAAGGGAAGCGATGATGGGGATGGCAAGCTGACCTATCTGAAGGCCCCGACCGATTTTGTCCCGGGGTACTGGTACCATGTTGCCGGCACCTACGATGGGTCCTCCCAGAAGCTCTATGTCGATGGGAAGCTGGTGGCGACCTCGCTGGAGCAATCCGGGGCGATTAATTACCCGGGCAAGGGGTTTTTCGTGCTCGGCGCCTACCAGGACGACGACGAGCTCTATCCTCTCGCCGGCAGTATCCAGGAGGTGTCTCTTTATTCAGGCGCCCTGGGAGCCGGACAGATCAAGGAGGGCTTTGAGCTGAATCGGAAGCTCTTTCCCGGTATCGAGGAGGATGAGCCCTCGGTGGCAGGGTGGCCGACCTACCTGCATGACAACGGGCGAAGCGGCATCACCCCGGAGGGGCTCGAGCTGCCGTTGAGGGAGTCGTGGAGATACAAGGCCGGTCGGATGCCCCGACCTGCCTGGCCACCTCCGGCGAAGCAGGACTTCTGGAACAACAAGGCCCAGCTGAAGGCGAGGGTCACCTATGACCGGGCCTTTCACCTGGTCGCCGGCGAAGGGAATATCTATTTCGGTTCTTCCGCCGATGACAAGGTCTACTGTATCGATGCGGCGAGTGGGCGTGAGCGCTGGAGCTTTTTCACAGAAGGTCCCGTGCGCCTGGCTCCTACCTACGCGGATGGAAAGCTCTACTTCGGATCCGATGATGGAAACGTCTATTGCCTTGATGCGGGCAGTGGGAAGCTGAGGTGGCAGACCCGCCTGGCTCCGAGGCAGAGGCGGGTTCCGGGCAACGGCAGGATCGTTTCGGTCTGGCCGGTTCGCTCGAGCGTCCTGGTGGAGGGCCGGCTGCTCTATTGCTGTGCCGGACTTTTTCCAAGGCAGGGAGTCTACTATTGCGCTCTCGATGCCCGCAGCGGGAAGATCGTGACCCGCAAGGAAGTGTCGATTTCTCCGCAGGGATACCTCTGCCGCCAGGGTGGGAAGATATCGATCTCCCAGGGGCGCTCACCGGATGCCTTTGTCTCTTCGCTGAAAAGAAAAGGTAAGGGGAAAAAAGAGCAGCTCACCTCGCTCTCCCGGGACTTCAGCTTCTCGATCATTGGCGCCGGCGAACTTCGATTCGCCGGGGGCAATGGTCGTGTTGCGGCTTTCTCAGCTTCCGATGGAAAAAAACTATGGGAGGCCCCGGTTGAAGGTGACGCCCACTCGCTGGCCGTGGCCGAAGGGAGTCTCTTTGTAAGCACATCTGCCGGTTCGATCCATTGTTTCAGGCCTGCAAAGTCGGTGTCGCCCGGCAGCGGGAAGAAACCCGGCCAGCTGCAGCGGGAGCAGCCCCTTGCGGGGGCAGGCCCGTCTTCGAAAGCAGCTGGGACGATCCTGGAGATCGCCGGGCTGCAGAAGGGCTACTGCTTTGTTCTTGATTGCCGGGATGGAGAGCTCGCACTCGAGCTTGCCCGGCAGACGGAATTGCAGGTGGTTGCCGTCTGTGCGGATTCGAGGACAGCTGCCCAGGTGAGAAAAAAGCTCGATGGTGCAGGGATCTATGGCCGCGCGGTGGTGCACGAGGGCTCACTCTCCGGGCTGGGTTATGCTGACTACCTGGCCAACCTGGTTGTTTTTGAGGGAGTGCTTTCAGGCCGCAGGCCTTCGAAGGAAATGGCCGTGGTCAACAGGCTCCTGAAGCCCGGGGGAGGGATCGCTGTTGTGGGAGCATCTGCAGGCAGTGACTCCGGCGTCCGCAGTTTCCTCTCTTCTTCAGGCCGCCGCTGGGAGCGCCATAAGCAGTTCGATGGGGCGTGGGCCTCGATGAAAACCCCGGCGCTCAAGGGTGGTGGAGAATGGAGCCATATGTACGGGGATCCTGGCAATACCATCTGCAGTGGGGACAAGCTGGTCAAGGGCCCCTTTGATCTGCAGTGGTACGGCCGGCCGGGACCACGCAACCTGGTTGACCGCCATCACAGGACCGTGGCGCCCCTGGTCAAGGATGGCCGTATGTTCCTCTCCGGCAATGACAGGATCATCGCAACCGACTCCTACAACGGAGCTCCCCTCTGGGACAAGGTGATCACGGGGACTCGCCGGATCGGGGCGGTGAGGGACAGCGGCAACATGGTGGTCTCCAGCCGGGCTCTCTACGTCACCGCCGGGGCGGAATGCCTTGCGCTTCAGCCCGGCACCGGCAAACAGATCGAGAGTCATCGCGCTCCGGAGGGCGCTGATGGATCGGCGCGGCACTGGGCCTGGATCGCGGCAGAGAAGGACAGGTTGCTGGGATCAGCGGTGCGGCCGGGCTCCCTGAGAACCGAGATCGGCAAGGGGAAGATCCTCGATGTTTACGAGGACTCCAAGGGCATCGTCTGCAGTGTTTCTCTCTTTGCCATCGACACCTCTACGGGCAAACACTCCTGGCTCTACCGTCCGACGGGTGGAGCCGTGATCAATACGACCATCTCGGTGGCAGGGGGGAAGGCCTGGTTTGTCGAGAGCCGAGATGCTTCGACCCTGGCGGGGCCGGTTGACCGCTACCCGCTGCAGAAGCTGCTTGGGCGGGGAGCCGATCTCGTCTGTCTCTCGACCGTCAACGGGAAGGTCAGCTGGAGAAGGCCGCTTGCTGATCTCAGGGTAAGAAATTGCCTCTTCCTGAGCTCTTCAGATGGCGTGCTGGCGATGTCGGGTTCACGCAACGAGGCCGGTACGGTGCGCTATGATCTCTCGGCCTTCGAGGCTGCAGGCGGACGGCGGCTGTGGAACCGGACCCATGATACAGGGCTTAAGATCGGCGGCACGCACGGCGAACAGGATCACCGCCACGCGGTCATCGGCAAGGTGGTCTATGCCGAGCCCTTTGCCTATGATTTGCGGACCGGGAAACCCGTCAGCGGGTGGAAGTGGAACAAGAGCAAGCGTGGAGGTTGCGGGAACATCTCCGCCTCCCTGTCGAATCTCTTCTTCCGGGACGGGACAGCATCTTTCTTCGACCTCTCCCGGGGAGTTCATGACAAGGTCACCGATATCAGCAGGCCGGGCTGCTGGATCAACATGATCCCCGCCGGCGGGCTCCTGCTCATCCCCGAGGGCAGCTCCGGCTGTACCTGCAATTACGCGGTCCAGGGCTCGATGGCTTTTGTACCCGCCCGCTGAGCCGGGTTCGGTCGCGGGAGGCTTGACAGGCAGTGTATGATCGGGCCTTTCAGGGTATGCTCTGACGGCGCGGGTTGATTGTCCGGACAGGATTCGAGTTCATGGAAGGTAATACACAGCTTCTCTACCTCTGCTGCAGCGTGCTGATCCTGGCCGCGGTGCCGGTGATCTACCGGCTGTGCCGGGGCCGTTCGCAGGCGCTCACCGCCCTCGACGGTTTCGTATTCGTCTCGATGGGCGGCATTATCCTGCTCGACTTCCTGCCGCATGCCATCGATGAGGGTGGCTGGCTTTGTGTGCTCTTCGCGGCGGTCGGTGTCGGCTTGCCGACGATGATCGAGAGGCGGGGTCATAAGCTCGGCGAACATTTTCATCGCCTGGCGCTCTACCTCGGTTTGCTGGGGCTCCTGATCCACTCGATGCTTGACGGCGCCGCTCTCGCGATTTCTGCCGGTGATTCCACTCTTCCTATCGCGGTGATCCTTCATCGTCTCCCGGTCGGGCTGACGGTCTGGTGGCTGGTGCGCTGGTCGAAGGGGCGGGGCACAGCCCTGCTCCTGCTGGGTGCCCTTGGAATCCTGACGGCCCTGGGCTATTTCACCGGCTCGGAGTTTCTTGCCGGGCTGAAAGGCAGTGGGCTGGCGTGGTTCCAGTCCCTGGTGGCAGGTTCTCTCTTTCACGTGGTTCTCCATCGCCCGCATGGAGCCTTCCCGGAGGAAGCTGATTCAGCGCCGGGGCGGAAATTACCCCTCTGCGCCTCCGGCGTCGGTGGCTTCCTCGGGCTGGGATTGCTGATCTTCGTGCTCTCGGGTGAGCACGCAGGCGAGGTACATACCCACGAGGCTTTCTGGCATTCGTTTCTCTCCCTTGCACTGCAGAGCGCTCCCGCCCTTCTGCTGGGTTATTTCCTGGCCGGCCTGGTGGCAGTTTTTCTTCCTGTTTCATCGGTGCGCTGGCTTGGCAGGGGCTCCTCTGCCAGCCAGGCTCTTCGGGGCGTGGCTATCGGGCTTCCGCTGCCGGTCTGTTCCTGCGGCGTGGTACCTCTCTACCGGGCGCTGGTGGAGCGTGGTGTGCCGGCGACCGCTGCGCTGGCCTTCCTGGTAGCCACACCTGAGCTTGGGACCGACGCGGTTCTTCTCTCGCTGCCCCTGCTGGGTGGTTCTTTCACCCTGATGCGAATTGTGGCTGCCGCGGTGCTGGCCCTGGCGGTCGCCGTGATTGTTGGCCGGACCATCTCAGCGCGGCAGCCGGCTGCAGGGACTGTTGCCGACTCTGAGCCAGGAGCGCCAGCTGGAGGGCTGCTGGATAAGTTGTCTGGAGGGATCAGGACCGGGCTGGGTACCCTTGTCGACCACACCGGCCCCTGGGTACTCGTTGGACTGGTGGTGGCCGCGCTGGTCGGGCCGCTGGTTCGAGACAGCTGGCTTGTCGGGGTTGATCCGTACCTGCAGGTCCTGCTTTTTGCCGTGCTTGGAATTCCTGTCTATGTCTGCGCCTCCGGGGCGACGCCCATGGTTGCTGTCCTGCTCGCCGGTGGGGTCTCCCCCGGGGCGGCCCTGGCCTTCCTGCTCACCGGCCCGGCAACCAATGTTGTGACCTTCGGGGTTATTACCGATCTGCATGGACGAAGGGCTGCCGTTTTTTTCTGCGTCATGATGGCGACCCTTGCGGTGACGATCGGTCTTTCTGTGAATCATTTCTTCGGGGGAGTCGAGCTGTTGGGCTTCCAGGAGGACCATGAGCATTCCGCCGGCTGGCTGGGGCAGGGATGCCTCGGGATCCTGGGAGGTCTCTTCCTGCTCTCCCTGCTGCGCAGGGGCCCGCGGGAGGTGGTCGGGAGTGTCTTCAGCGTCGAGGCTCTCAGTGGTGCAGAGGGGGGAGATGAAGAAGAGAAGCATGACTGCTGCGCCGGGGGAGAAGAGCCCGCGCCGGCCGAAAAGGAGGAGCCCGGAGGCTGTTGTGGAAATTGAGGTTCGCTGATGTTAAGACGGCGGCTTGCCATTTTCCGGAGAAGATCCATTGAATGATCCTGTTGAGATGAGCGGAGAACCCGCCAGCCAGCTCAGTCTTGCCGATGCCCAGGCGCGTGTGGACCGCTGGATCAGCGAGGTCGGGGTCCGCTATTTTTCAGAGCTTACCAACCTGGCCCAGCTGGTGGAGGAGGTGGGGGAGGTTGCCCGGATCCTTTCGCGAACCCATGGAGACCAGAGCTTCAAGGACAGTGAGAAAGATCTCGATCTCGCAGATGAGCTGGCAGATGTCCTGTTCGTTCTCATCTGTCTCGCCAACCAGTCGGGGGTGGACCTGGAAGAGGCTTTTCTTCGAAACCTGGAGAAGAAGACTCTTCGGGATTCGGACCGCCACTCTTCGAACGAGAAGCTGGAATCTCCGCCGGATTAAAGGTCGGTTCCCGGGGAGCCGAGAAAACTTCTGGACGGACCCTGCTGCGCAGAAGAAAATCCCCGGGTCTTTTCAGCCCGCTCCAGCAGCGGCTTAACTTTCCTAACTGGTTTCGATCATGCAGATACGCTTCTTCAATTCGCTTTCCAACAAGGTTGAGGATTTCGAGCCGGTCGAATCCGGGACCGTTCGGATGTACAGCTGTGGGCCGACGGTCTATGACTACGCCCATATCGGTAACTTCAGGTCCTTTCTCTTCAGCGATCTCCTGAGGCGCTTCCTCGAGGTTGCCGGCTACGATGTCATCCACGTCATGAACATCACGGACGTGGGGCATATGACCGACGATGCGGTTGCCGACGGCGGTGGCGAGGACAAGATGGAGCTGGCCGGCAGGAGGCTGAAGGAAGACAAGAAGTCCGGCAAGGTGGAGGTGGGAGCTGTTGAGGATCCGTCAGATCCCTACCAGGTGGCACGCTTCTACACCGACTCCTTTCTTTCGGACGGACGCCAGCTTGGACTGAAGGTTGCCGGTGAATATCCCGAGCGCATGTTCCACGCCACCGAGCATATTGACGATATGCAGGCGATGATCACGGAGCTCATCGACAGGGGTCATGCCTATGTCGCCGAAGACGGGGTGGTTTACTACAGCGTCGAGAGCTTTCCCGGGTACGGCCGCCTGAGCGGCAACACCCTTGAGAACCTGCAGAGCGGGGCGGGGGGGCGGGTGCTCGATGAGCACCAGGACCAGAAGAAACACCCGGCGGACTTCATGCTCTGGAAGGCGGACTCCGCCCATATCATGAAGTGGGATTCACCGTGGGGTGAGGGCTATCCCGGCTGGCACATCGAGTGTTCGGCGATGGCGCGCTCGAGGCTCGAGCGCGATGTGATCGATATTCACACCGGCGGTGAGGACCTGATCTTTCCTCACCATGAATGCGAGATTGCCCAGTCCTGCGGCGCCACCGGGTCTGACAGCTTTGCGAAGTTCTGGATGCACGTGCGCTTCCTGCTGGTGGAGGGGGAGAAGATGTCCAAGAGCCAGGGCAACTTCTACACGGTTCGTGATGTGCTCGATGGAAAGGTGACGGGCTCTGCCGTCCATCCCGCGGTGCTCCGCTACGAGCTGACCAAGACCAACTACCGCAAGAACATGAACTTCACCTCCCAGGGGCTGCAGGATTCCGCGACCGCGGTTCGCAGGCTCAATGATTTTTCCGCGAAGCTCGAGGAGCAGACCGGCGGCGAGGCCGCGGAGATTGACAACTCTCACCCGGTGCTGGCTGAATTCCTCTCCAGCATGGCAGATGACCTGAATGTCGCCGGGGCGCTCGGTGCCCTGTTGCCATGGGCGTCTGTGTCGAGAATGCCGTCCGATCCCCACGAGGCCCTGGCAGTTCTCAGGAAGATCAACCAGGTCCTTGCCGTGGCTCCGCTGGAGTCACAGGATGACGCTTCCGGAGAGGGCTCATCGACGGCCGGGGACGGGGAGGAGGCTGTCTCGGGCTGGTGCCGGGAGCTCGATGCCGCCAGGGCCGACAAGGACTACGATGCTGCCGACCGTCTTCGTGACCAGATCATCGAGGCCGGCTATGACGTCAGCACCAGCCCTGAAGGCACGACGGCGAAAAAGCGTCTTGCCTGAGGTCTCCTGGCGGCCCTACATTTGTGGAGAATAAACGCCGACTCTGTTAGACTCAGGGTTCCGGCGGAGATTGGTTTGTTCGCCGGATTGTATTCCGCGAGTTTCACTCAATATTGATTTCCGGCTGTTACGGGAGGTCTGATGCTTACTCCTTCAAAGGTTCTCGACCTGTATTTCCTGGAGGCCCGGTGCATGCTCATCGAGGTGGCGGCGACCCTCGACCGCTTTGACCGGGCTGTTGATTCCGATTCCAACGGCGATGGCGGCGATGACCGTATAGAAAAACTCTACGAGTCCCTGCAGGTGCTCTCCTCAAAGAGCGAGACCCCTGACAGGT
>CAJWZY010000040.1 GCA_913050545.1 uncultured bacterium
CACCCGGTCCTTGAAGGTGCCTGGCTCGCTCTCATCCGCGTTGACCACCAGGTACTTCGGCTTGTCGGTATCCTTCGGAACGAAGGACCATTTCACTCCACAGGGGAAGCCGGCTCCGCCACGCCCACGAAGGTTCGCGTCCTTGACGGCCTCTATGGCCTCGTCGGGTTTCAGCTCCGTGAGCACTCGTCGTGCTGCCTCGTAGCCTCCGTGCCCCCTGTAGAAATCCAGCGATGAGGAGCCTTCCTCATCGACGTATTTCGTCAGGACCTTTTCGAATTTTTCGGGTCTGGTTTCAGCCACGAAGGTTCTCCAGCAGCTTGTCGAGTGCCTCGCTGTCGAGGTTCTCGTGATACTTCTCATTGACCTGCACGACCGGGGCTGTGTCACAGGAGCCCAGGCACTCGACCTTCTTCAGGGTAAAGAGGCCATCTTCGGTGGTCTCGCCGGCCTCGATCCCCAGCTTGTCCTCGAGATGGTGCTGGATTTCGCGGCAGCCCCTGAGCGCGCAGGGCAGGGTGCTGCAGACCTGCAGCAGGTATTTTCCATCGCCCTCTCTGCGGTAGTGGGTGTAGAAGGTGAGGACCCCCCAGACGTAGCCCGGAGAGAGCTCGAGAGTTTTTGCCACCAGCATGACCGAGGCATCGTCGATGTTGCCGAATTCTTCCTCGGCGAGTCTCAGCACAGGCAGGAGGGCGGCCTGCTTGTCCGGATAGCGCCCAAGGAGCCATTCGATAAATTCGCCGGCCTTCTGTGAAAACACCTTTTTCTCGATCGGGGTGTCGCTCATCTGTCCAGCTCTCCTGCTATGACGTTAAGCGTGGCGAGCACGGCGACGGCATCGCTGATCATCAGTCCCTCGATCAATTGGGGCAGCATGGCGAAGTGGAAGATCGAGGGTGGACGTACCCTGGTTTTGTAGGAGTTCATCTCCCCATCGGAGACCATGTAGAAGCCCAGCTCCCCGTTGGGGCTTTCGGTTGCCGAGTAGACCTCCCGCCCCCTGTCAGGCACGATCCCGTGGCCGAACATGATCTGCTTGAAGTGGTGGATCAGGCTCTCGATGTTCTGGTAGACCTCGTCTTTTTCAGGGAGGGCGATTTTTTTGTCTTCGCTCTGTATGGGGCCTTCGGGCAGATCCTCGAGGGCCTGGGAGATGATGTTGAGGCTCTGTTCGCATTCGGCGAGCCGCTGGACAAAGCGCGCGTAGCTGTCTCCATCTTCCTGGGTGGGGATGTCAAATTCGTAGCGCTCATAGCCGCTGTAGGGCATGGTCTTGCGGATATCGCAGGCAACTCCGCTGGCCCTCAGGATCGGGCCGGTGATGCCCCAGTTGATGGCGTCTTCGCCGGAGATGACCCCGACCCCGCGCATGCGGTCTTCGAAGATCCTGTTACCGAGGGTCATGGACCGCATCTCTTCAAGGAACCGCCTGAACTCCTCGACGAGGCTCTTCGCCATCTCTTCAAAGTCATCGGGCACGTCGCGGAAGACTCCCCCGATGCGGGTATAGCTCGTGGTCAGGCGGGTGCCGGTGACGGCCTCCATGAGATCGTAGACCTTTTCACGCCGCTCGAAAGCCCAGAGCATGAGGCTGAAGGCGCCGACGTCCATACCGGCCAGCCCGTTGCAGACGATATGGTCAGCCAGGCGCGAAAACTCGCTGAGGATGACCCTGATGACCTGCGCGCGGCGCGGCACCTCCACCTCCAGGAGCTGTTCACAGGCAATTGCGTAGCCAACGTTGTTGTTTATGGCCGACATGTAGTTCATACGGTCGGTGACCGTGACCCACTGCTGGTAGCTCATGTGCTCGGCGAGTTTTTCGAACCCGGTATGCAGGAAGCCGATCTCTGTGTCGGCGGCGATGATCTTCTCTCCTCGCACCCGCAGGCTCACCCGGAGGGTGCCGTGGGTGGCGGGATGCTGGGGGCCGAGATTGAGCGTCATGCTCCGCCCGCCGAAATCGTCCTCTGATTCATCGGTTATGAAGAACCGGGGTTCGGGGTGTTCGCCGCGGTATTCGGGGTCTTCAGCGAGTCCTTTGCGAAGAAGGTCATCTCCGAGGTGGGCGGGAGGCTCCTGCTCCGTCGCGTCGTTTGTAATTTTACGTTCTTCGGTCATTGGCCGCTTCCCTCGCCGTTTTCATCTTTATCGCTCTTGCCTGGAGCATCTTCCGCTGCCGGGGGGGCGTGGGTGACCGGGCCGGAGTCGAGGTACTGCGGGAACGCATCCCGTTCGCCCCTGCCCCTGAGCGGATAGTCTTTTCTGAGCGGGAAGCCGGGGAAGTCCTGCGGCATCAGCAACCTTCGCAGATCAGGATTTCCCTCGAAGTGAATGCCGTACATGTCATGCGCTTCACGCTCAGCCCAGAGAGCCGATTTCCACAATTCGACCGCGCTCGGCACCTGGGGGTCATCTTCCGGGATCGGTGTCTTGAGGGTGAAACGATGGTTGTGGGTTGTGGAGTAGAGCTGGTAGACGGTTGCGAACCGTTCGCCGATGGCTGGGTCTTCAAAGTGGAGGTGGTCGATGGCAGTCACGTCAGCCAGGAAGTCGAAGTTCATGTCCGGATCTGATTTAAGGAAGCCGAGAACATCCGTCAGCTTCTCCCGCCCGACGATCGCCAGGTGGGAGGAGCCCTTGCCGGGAGGCAGGTGCACAGCAATTCCCTGTGCGAATTTCTCCGCGAGGCGCTCGCTGATCTGTTGCGGTGAGAGTGAGGTTGCCATTTCTTGTTCCGGCTCAGGTTTCGCTGGTTGAGGGCGCTTTGCTGGTCTCTCCCCCGGGGGCTTCCTGCTCAGCAGGCGCCGCTGTAGTTCCTGGCTCATCGCCATCCGGGGTGCTGTTGCCAGCATCAGCGCTGTCGTCTGTGTCAGTATCTTCGCCAATGATGGCCTGGATCTTCATCAGGGCGTCGAGGAGTGATTCCGGTCTCGGAGGGCAGCCCGGTATGTAGCAATGAACGGGGAGGAATTGATCGACACCCTGTACCAGGGTGTAGGTGTCGAACACTCCACCACTGGAGGCGCAGGCTCCCATGGAGATCACCCACTTGGGCTCAGGCATCTGTTCGTAGATCTTCAACAGCACCGGCATCATCTTGATCGAGACTCTTCCGGAGACGATCATCAGGTCAGCCTGTCTTGGTGAAAAACGGATCACCTCCGCTCCGAATCGCGACATGTCAAAGCGTCCGGAGAGGGTCGCCATCATCTCGATTGCACAGCACGCTGTACCGAAGGGCATCGGCCAGAGAGCATTTTTGCGGGCCCATTTTGCCACCGAGTTGACCGAGGTCGTGATGATGTTGTCACCGAGCAGTTTTTCTAATCCCACTCCAGGCCTCCTCTCTTCCAGGCGTAAATGTAACCGGTAAAGAGGATGCCGATGAAAACAAGCATCTCGGCGATCACCACCCAGCCCATGCTGCCCAGCAGGTCCCTGTAGGTTACCGCCCAGGGGATGAGGAATACGGTCTCGATGTCGAAGAGGACAAAGAGGATCGCAACCAGGTAAAACCGAATGGAGAAGCGCTGCCGGGCTTCTCCCAGGAGGGGGACACCGCATTCATAGGGAGTGCCTTTGCCAGCGATCTTATTCTTCGGCCCAAGCAGGACAGAGAGTCCGAGCATGGCGGCTCCCGTAACGAGAACGATGACGATATATACCGCCACTGGAAGGTATTGCTCAAGGTAGCTTGAATGCGCTGCAATCGTAGCCATCGTCTTATTTCATCACTCGGGGAAGTGTCCGTTTACCCGCTTGTATCAGGCCAGGAAGATGGAGGGAAACGGCACGCCCTGTTCACTTCATGAGCTTGAATAAAAGAGGCCGGAACCTCCCGAATTTCACTGAACTTGTGTCGGTAAATTAGTTCGTTGGCTTCAATGCTTCAAGCCTGTTTTTGTGATTTTTTTCACAAAGTAACTAAATGACTATAAAATAAATACTTATGTATTTTAACATTCAGTTTTACCTGGGCGATAGGCAGGTCGATGTTTTCCGATAAACGCCATTTTCTTATTGTAAATTTATATATAAAATACATAGTATTTAGCCTGATTCTGAATCTTCAAAACGAGCGGGTGGTGAACCGGTGAATCCGATTCCATGCCAAATCCACAGGCCCTGAGTAAGGTAATCCTATGAAAGTAGTGCGCAGTTTTACTGCCAGTGAGCAGGAAATTGAAATGCTTGCGGCTGTTGCCCAATACCACGGGTTTTCAAAGAGTTCGACGATTACGAACCTTTTGAAGAAAGAGTTCTGGAGAATTTTCCCGGGTGGTACCGAGGCGGTGCAGCCGCAACCGGGTGCGAGAATTGCCGGCCAGGAATCGGTCGAGGATGGTGAATCATGACGGGCGAACCAGGCACTGTACCGCTTACATCGTTTGAGACGCCTGCTCCCTGGAACGTGGCGGGGGATGGTCTCGCGGAGGTCAGGGAGCTCCAGGAAGAAATCAGGGTCCTTGCTCGCGAGCGCAATGCCGTAATCCTGGCTCATAACTACCAGCTTCCGGCTGTCCAGGAGGTTGCCGATGAGCTGGGTGATTCTCTCGCCCTGGCGGTGAAGGCGACGAAGACCGAGGCCGAGAGGATTGTTTTCTGCGGCGTCCACTTCATGGCGGAGTCCGCAAAGATTCTCAACCCACAGAAGAAGGTTCTTCTTCCCAACCTGGCCGCCGGTTGCTCCCTCGCCGATTCCATCAGCCCGGAATCACTCGAGGACTGGAAAACTCAATACCCCGGGCGAGAGGTGGTGACCTATATCAACTCGAGTGCAGAGGTGAAGGCCTTGTCGGATATCTGCTGTACCTCGGGTAACGCTGTGTCGGTGGTTCGCAGTCTCGAGAATGACAAGATCCTGTTTACTCCGGACCGCAACCTGGGAGGCTGGGTGGCAAAGCAGCTGCCTGAAAAGGATGTGGTGATCTACGATGGGGTATGCCCGACCCATGACGTGCTGCGCGAGGCGAGCCTTGACAAGAGCCGCAGGTCCCATCCGGAGGCGGTGATCATTGCCCACCCGGAGTGCCGTGAAGATGTTCTCGAGCTGGCTGATGAGATCTGCTCGACTGCGGGAATGTTCGATGCGGTCGCGCGGCATCCCGATGTGGCTACTTTTATCGTTGCTACCGAGTGGGCCCTGGTCTACCGTCTTCGCCAGGCCTATCCCGACAAGGAGTTTGTAATGGCAGATGGCTGCATCGGCTGCCGCCTGCATTGCCCCTACATGAAGATGATTGACCTTCCGCAGATCAAGCGAGCTCTCCAGGAGGATGTGTTCGAGGTGCTGGTGGAGGAAGATGTTGCCGAGGGGGCCCGCCTCAGTCTTGAGCGCATGCTGGCAGTTCCGAGAGATAACTAAACACAGAGGCCGTTTGCGATGCGCCAGATCCTGCTGACCCTGATCCTCCTGGACGTCGTGGCGTTGGGCTATTCATTCATCCTGGGTGTAGGGTTAGGTGATGCGGCTTCAATCAGTCACCATCTGCTGGCCGGGATGCTGGCGGCCTTTCTGATTATATTTACGCATGTACTGATTATCTTCTACCTGATCGGCTCCGGGCTGGATATTCGCGAAGCCGTAGAAGGAAAAGAGGAGCAGGCTGGAAAATATATCTCCCTCACGCGGCGGCTGAAGAAGCAGGTGTTCCCGTGGGCCTGTTTTTCTATCCTGCTGATTATTGTAGCCGCCCTGCTTGGTGCGGAGGTCCACAGCAGGTTGATTCCAGGCCATGGAGCGGGGGAAGGGGCAGAGATGCCGCTTCGGCAGATTGGTGGATGGTGGGTTCACCTTGTCTTCGTATTGCTCGCATTAGCGGTGAACCTGGTGGCATTTGCCGTTGAGTTCCGGGTTGTTTCGCGCAACCGAAAGGCGATCGAGGAGATCAATTCAGCTGCCTGAAAAGGCAGATGTAGATGCAGCGCTTCGCCTGTGTCTGGAAGTCCGCCGTTGGAAGCGGTTTACCTGAAAAAAATACTTTTGCAAAACGTACACAACAACTTAAAGTCTTGTCGTTTTGTGCAGGAAAGAACGCGGACCGAAGTTCTTTCTTTCCACGGCCACGAACTGGAGATTCAGCGGGATTTGATTCCGTTTCAATCGTGGGGGGAAGAAAGACTTTCCGGTTACGCGGGCTTTTCTAAGTAAGCCTCAGAGACTGAGCTAAAGACCTCCCTGAGATGGGTTACCAGCTACTCAACGTCCTCGTTTTCACCCTCTTCGGCATCTTCTTTGTCGTCCTGACGGTTTCCATCCTGAGCCGGCTTCTGCGTCCTCGTGTTCGCAGTGAAGATGAGCCAGGGAAGCTGGAAACCTACGAGTGCGGTGAACCCACGATTGGCTCCTCCTGGGTACGCTTCGATATTCGCTTCTATTCCCTGGCCCTGATATTCCTGATCTTCGATGTAGAGGTGGCGTTCCTCTATCCCTGGGCGCTGGTGTTCAAGACCCTGATGAATAACGACTTCGGTGGATTCATTTTCCTCGAGGTCATGGTTTTTCTCTGCATTCTCATGGTTGGGTTTGTTTACTGCTGGGTCAAGGGAGACCTTGACTGGCTGAAGGTGAAGCCTTTCATGAGGGAGGCAGTTGTTGAAGAGACTCCCGAGCCCGGGGATGCGGCGATCCCCGAGGAACCTCAAGAGGTAGCGGCCTGATGACCGAAATCGAAAACAGGAATCCTGATCCACTGACCAAGAACGTTGTTCTCATGACGGCGGTGGACGACATTATCAACGCTACGCGTGCGAACTCGGTATGGCCGCTTACCTTCGGGCTGGCCTGTTGCGCCATAGAGATGATGGCCACCGGCGCAGCGAAGTACGACCTGGACCGGTTCGGATCGGGGCCCTTCCGGGGTACCCCGCGCCAGTCTGACCTGATGGTGGTTGCCGGAACCGTGACCCACAAGATGGCTCCGAGGGTGAAGCGCCTCTACGACCAGATGCCCGAGCCCAAGTACGTGATCGCCATGGGGGGGTGCGTGATTCGCGGTGGCCCCTACGTGAAGCATGGCTACCACGTGGTCAAGGGAGTCGACCTGGTGATCCCGGTCGATGTCTATATTCCCGGTTGCCCTCCGAGGCCGGAGGCGCTGCTGGAAGGAATCTTCAAGGTGCAGAAGCTCATGAAAAGAGAGAAGATCCTGGATCGCACGAGGCGCACCACCAAGCCGGAAGTTTACCAGCCTGTTTAGCGGCGGAGAGATTTGTAAAAATGGCCAGACTTGAAATCGGGCAAATCATAGCGGTACTCAAGGAGAAGCTGCCGGAGGCGGTGAGCGAAGAGGTCCTCGACGGAGTGGACCCGGTCATTGTCGTCAAGGCAGAGCAGTGGGCTGCTGTGGCTGAGCTTTGCCGGGATGATTCGCGGCTGGGATTTGACCTGCTCTCCTGCATAACAGGCGTGGATTACCCTGAGCGTGAAGAAGGGGCTGAGATCGAGGTCATCTATAACCTGGATTCCACCGCCAATCTTCATGAGCTGACCGTCAAGGTGAAGTTGCCCCGCAGCGATCCGCGGGTGGCCTCCGTCGAGGGTACCTGGGCTACAGCCGACTGGCATGAGCGCGAAACCTACGATCTTGTTGGCGTCATCTTCGAGGGACATCACAACCTGGTTCGCATTCTCTGCGCTGACGACTGGGTGGGCCACCCATTGAGAAAAGATTACGAACCACCGGATTCGTTCCATGGCATCAAGAACGTCATCTATTGAGATTTGTACAGGAAGGGACGTCGGCGGGATTCAGACCGGGAATAAAATGACCGAAGCGAAGATCAGGACAGAAGAGATGCTCCTTAACATGGGGCCCCAGCATCCGAGCACCCACGGGGTGTTCCGTGTGGTGGTGCGCACCGATGGTGAGCTCATTCTCGAATCCCAGTCTCACATCGGCTACCTGCATCGTTGTTTTGAGAAGTGCGCCGAGGGCAACAACTACCTCCAGGTCGTTCCCTATACCGATCGCATGGACTACCTCTGCGCGATGATGAACAACTGGGGCTATGCTGCCTCGATTGAGAAGCTCACCGGGATCGAGGTTCCTGAACGTGCCGAGTATATTCGCGTTATCGTTGCGGAGCTCAACCGGGTAGCCAGCCACCTGCTGGCCTTTGGAACCTACGGCCTCGATATCGGTGCCATCACGCCGTTCCTCTACGCTTTCCGTGACCGTGAGCGGATCCTCAAGATTTTCGAGAAGCTCTGTGGGCAGCGGCTGAACTACAGCTACGTCCGCATCGGCGGGGTCACCTTTGATATGACCGACGAGATCCTCTCCGACATCGAGGCCTTCTGTGATTATTTCGATCCGAAGATTATCGATGAGTACGACAACCTCCTGTCCTACAACGGGATCTTCATCTCGAGAACAGCGAACGTCGGGGTGATCCCGGCCGACCTGGCCATCAGCTACGGGGTTACGGGCCCATCGCTTCGTGGTTCAGGGGTGCCGCGCGATCTGCGCCGGGATGCGCCCTATGGAATCTATGATCGCCTGGAATTTGACGTTCCCGTCGGCTCAGGCGAGATGGGCCAGGTGGGCGATTGCTGGGACCGCTACATGGTGCGCATGAGAGAGATGCGCCAGAGCATCCGGCTTGTACGCCAGGCGATCAAGGACATCCCCGATGGCCCCTTCTGTGACAAGAAAGCATTCAGGGGCGTCAAGCCGAAGGCGGGTGAAACCTACAAGAAGGTAGAGGGGGCCAGGGGCGAGGTCGGCTTCTACGTCGTCAGCGATGGAACGAATATTCCCTACCGGGTGAAGGCGAGGGCTCCCTCCTTCTGCAATATCAGCATCCTGGACAAGCTCACAAGTATGAGCGACGTCATGCTCGCCGACCTGGTGGCCATCATCGGCAGCCTGGATATCGTGCTGGGGGAGGTGGATCGATGAATCTCGCCGTCTTTACCACCTTTCTGGGCCAGGCAGGGCAGGCCATCGAAGAGAAGGTCATCGAAAAGGGTATCGTCGACTTTGCCGCAGATTATTCAACAAAGTGGGATGGAGGCGGTGAGGGCGGCCTGTTCCTGGCAGGCGCTGTCAGGTGGCTGGTGGAAACTTACACCGTGCCGGACTGGGTTCCGCTTTCGAGCGTGATCAACGGGACCCTGGGCGCCGAAACGTTCCCTGAACTGGGGGGGCTCCTGATTACCATCGGGATGGTTTTCGGCTTCGTCAATATCTTCGCCATAGGGGCTGTGTGGAGCGAGCGCAAGGTCTCGGCCCATATGCAGTGCCGCCTCGGGCCGATGGAGGTCGGGCCGCACGGGCTCCTGCAGACCGTTGCCGATGGATTGAAGCTCCTCACCAAGGAAGACATCATCCCCCGCCTTGCCGATAAGACGCTCTTTGCCATTGCGCCGGCGGTCGTATTTGCCGGTGTCCTCATGCGCTTTGTGCCGCTGCCGTTTGGCGATCAGCTCATCGCTTCAGACCTCGACCTCGGTCTCTTCTTTGTGGCCGCGGTGGGGGCGGTGGAGGTGCTGGGAGTGATCATGGCGGGCTGGGCCTCCAATAACAAATGGTCCCTCTTTGCCACCATTCGTACCGCCACCCAGATGGTCAGCTACGAGATCCCTATCGGGATTGCCTTTGTCACGGTCATCCTCTGCTGCGGGTCATTCTCTCTCGTTGATGTCGTCAACATGCAGGGTGGAACCCTTACTGATATTGACGGGGAGGCGCACAATGGCTGGGCCTGGCACTGGAACCTGTTCCGCAATCCTTTCATGCTGATCCTGGCGATCACCTATTTCATTGCCAGCCTCGCTGAGTGCAAGCGCGCCCCCTTCGACCTTCCCGAGGCCGAGTCGGAGCTCGTCAGTGGATTCCATACTGAATATACGGGGATGCGTTTCGCCCTGTTCTTCCTCGCCGAATATGCCGCCATGTACCTGGTTGCGGCGGTTGCCGTGGTCCTGTTCCTCGGTGGCTGGTGGTCGGGAATCTACTGGGTCGATGAGATCGGTATGGGGACAGACACCTGGCTGGCAAGCTGGCTGGATGGAGTGCTCGGGCCGACGCTTACCGCTGTCCTGGGTGTATTGATCAAGGTTAAAGTTTTTCTCACGAAGGCATTCATCCTGGTCTTTATCCAGATGTGGGTTCGCTGGACTCTTCCCAGGGTTCGTCTCGACCAGATGATGTATGTCTGCTGGAAGGTCCTGTTGCCTGCTTCACTGGTGTGCCTGATCGGCTCCTGCCTGTGGGAGCTGGCTACCGGCGGGGCCTCGTTCTTTGGTTTTGGGATAGTGGTTAAATAGCAAAATGGCTCCCTGCGCATACTTCATGAATATCTTCAAGGTTGCCCGGTCGATCGTGACCGGTATGGGTATCACCCTGAAGTACTTCCTGAACCACAAGAAAACGCTGTGTACCATCCAGTACCCGCGGGAGAAGGATCTCATTCCTGCCCGCCACCGGGGAATCCACTACCTCGAGACTGAGAAGTGCGTGATGTGCTGGAAGTGCTCAGACATCTGCCCGGTGGACTGCATCTATATCGAGGGTGTTCGTGGAGCGGATGGTCCCCTGCCGGGTGGCTACCGCGGGCAGAAGGCAACCCTGTCGAAATTCACCGTCGACTATACGGTCTGTATCTTCTGCGGGCTCTGTGAAGAGCCCTGTCCTCCCAAGTGCATCTGGCTCGGCCCCGAGTTCGATTACCATTCGACCGACCGGACGATGATGGAGAAAAACCTCCTGACCGATGAGGTCTACACCGAGAGTGACGAGGTCTTCGTTGAATGGGCGCGTGGTGAGAACGACCGCCTGCAGGAGGAGAAGAAGAAGAAGAAAGAAGCCGAGAAAGCTGCCAAGGCGGCAGAGAAGGCCGCAGCCGCAGCTGCTGAAGCAGAAAAAACAACTGAAGAAGCTCCCGCCGATGCGGGGGAACAAGGTCCGGACAGCGAGGGAGAGGCAGCTGAATGAAAGCTCCACTTACCGGGTTGGCCAGGATGACTCAAGGTTCGAAGTGATTTTATGATCTTTCACGATCTGTTGGCATTGATCTCAGCGCTGCTCCTCATTTACCTGGGGACGAAGCTGGTGCGCACCGGGCGCGACGAGGGGCCCGGTGCGGCCCTCGATCTGTTTACCTGGGCTATGCGCCAGGGGCTCTGGCTGGCGATCATTCCCGCCCTCTGTGAGCTCTATATCTACCTTGGCCCTGCAGGGCGGGTAGGGGTGGATGCCCTCGATAGTCCCGTCCTCGATGGGACGCTCAGGTTGTTGCTGATCAGCTTCTTCGCCGTGCTTCCTGTTGTCCTTATCATGCGGACG
>CAJWZY010000041.1 GCA_913050545.1 uncultured bacterium
GAGACTCTCGTGGCTGCCGCCGGTGAGATTTGGGCGGAGCTTCAGGAAGCCTTCGGGCCGTTGGGATCAAAGCCGAGGCCCGCGATGGCCGCGGGGCTGGCCGCGCACCAGTTTGGCATGGTGATTGGTGCCGCTGGCATCGATCGGCCTGATATTCAGCGCGTCGCCGACTCCGAACTCGTCGCCGAGCCGGGCGGTGCCGTTGAAGTCTTCGACCTCGGGGCCGACCATGTTGATCATTCTCGCGTCGGCCAGCCAGGGGCTTCCTTTGAGTCCATGCTCTGCGGCTTGCCCAGGTTGGTGGCTGATGTCGGTGAGTTTCGATTGACGAAGCGTTCTACGTGAAACTTTTTCGTGGCCCGGGCTTGTGGCTGGAGAGAGCAGGCGGGTTTCTCGCGCGTATCTCCCGGGAGCTTCCTTGCGGTCCGGCGATGGGCGGCAGCGAAGTTCCTGAGAGGGCTTTTCGTAGCCGGGTTTGCGCCCAGCGAGCCTGGGTGGTTTCTCATCCGTATCTCCCGGAGAGCTCTTTGTGGCCGTTATAAAGTTTGCTGTCCTTCGCGCAGGGGTTCTTCGCGGTTTGTTCTACGTGGAACGTCGGGGCTTTGATCCTGTGGTTTATGGTGTGCCAGGGTCGACTCGCAGAGCCTGATGGCCCTGCGGCCTTTTTCGTTTAGCTCTTGAAAGGGGTCTCGTAGGGCACTAAAGTTCTGTCATTGTCTGTTTGACGTATTTGGCCTGCAGGCTTGGTGGAGAGAAGTGACCCGAGCAATTACGGTTGCCAGTCAGAAGGGTGGTGTCGGCAAGACAACCACGGTGATTAACCTCGCCGCGAGTCTCTGTCTCGCTGGCCGCAAGGTCCTGCTGATGGATCTCGATCCCCAGGCCAACGCGACCAGCGGGGTGGGGGTCGAGGTGCCTGCGGCGGACTCCGATGAGTTTCCATACCTGAGTGCCCTTTTGAGCGGCGATCCGCTCGAGCCATTCATTTGTGAGACGGAGCATGAGAACCTCTGGGTGCTGCCCTCGAGTCCGGAGGCCTCAGACCTTCGGGTGGTGCGAGACCTGGAGGCGGCCGATGCCGATGTGCTGCGCCAGAGGATGCGTGACGCCGCGGAGCCCTTTGACTATGTGATTCTGGACTGCCCGCCCTCGCTGGCCGGGCTTCCAACGCTGGCCCTGGAGCTTAGCGATGGCCTTATCGTGCCTGTACAGTGCGAATATTACGCAATGGAGGGGCTGAGCCAGATATTGCCATTAGTTAAAAAAATAAAGAATAGTACAAACCCAGATCTGGAGATAGAGGGCCTGCTTTTGACGATGTTCTCTCGGGAGCTGGATCTTTCTCATGATGTAGTTGACCAGATCGCTGAGTTCTTTGAAGGCGGAACCTTTTCGTCCGTCATTCCAAGGGACGTGCTTTTGGCTGAGGCGACCAGTCATGGATGTCCGGCCTTTCAATATGATTGTGAATCGAAAGGGGCCTGGGCTTATGTCGAGCTGGCCCGGGAAGTGATGGAGAATGGCTAAGAGGAAATTAGGGCGAGGACTTGAATTGCTCATCGGTCGAGATGGGGGAGATGTGCCAACCCGCGCTAAGAGCGCCAGGGCAAAAACGGCGACGAGAAAATTGCCGGAAAAAAAAGTCACTGCAAAGTCGCCGCCCAAAAAGAGCGATGAGGCCGAAAAAAAAGCTGCCGCATTCAGTGGCGGTAATTCCGGCCCGGCCGTATTGATGGTTAGCCCGGCTGAGATCCAGGAGAATCCGCAACAGCCGCGAAAGGATTTTCCGTTGACGGAATTGGAGGCGCTAAAAACCTCGATAGCTCGGGATGGATTTCTGCAGCCGCTGCTGGCCAGGAAAGAAAAAAAGGGCTATCTCCTGGTGGCCGGTGAGCGCCGTCTTCGCGCCGCCCGGGAGCTTGGACTGGAAGAAGTTCCGATAATGTTGTCAGAGGCTGATGATGACAAGTTGTTGGAACTTGCCCTTATAGAAAACCTCCATCGGGATGATCTGAACCCGATTGAGCTGGGGGAGGCCTACAAGGGCTTGATGCAGGTGAAGTCCTGTACCCAGGAGCAGGTCGCTGAACAGCTTGGACTCAGCCGCTCCGCTGTGAGCAATACAATCCGCCTGTTGGAACTTCCTGTTGATATCAAAAAAGCGCTGGTGCGCGGACAGATAACAGCTGGTCATGCAAAGGTATTGCTCTCTGCTTCCAGTGCCGCAGATCAGCGCCTGTTATTCGAGCGCATTGCGGTAGAGAACCTTTCGGTGCGGGAAACCGAGTCGGCTTTGCGGGGAGATGATCTTGATCTGGAAGCGGAGGCGGCTGAAAAACCAGGCAGAAAGCGGCAGAAACAGGCGGAAAAGGACCCCAACGTGCTCAAGCTGGAAGAGGAGCTGATGGAAGTCCTCGGGGCGCGTGTCGCTATCAGGGTTCGAGGCAAGCGTAAACAACAAGGCGTTTTGTCGATTAGCTTTAATTCGCGAGATGAATTTGACCAACTGCGCGAAAAGCTGTTGGCTCCGGTTGACGTTGTGTAAAAAGGTCTCTCATCGTGAATTGGCTGGCTTCCTGGGGGCGGGCATTGCAACATGTTCTGGCCCGGCAATCGGGTCGGGCCGTGTCTGTGGCGGAGTTCTTCGCCGGCAGGCGAAAGAAAAGAAGAGATGCTCAGGTTCTAATCGGAGAGAAGAGATTGCTTGATTGGCTTTCGGCGACGAGGTGGAGTCGCTGTGCAGGCAGGGCTGCGTTTATTGGCGTGGTTTTTATTCTGGCTGGTCAGTGTCTCTATGCCCAGGAGAAGGAGGCCGATTCGGCTCCAGCTCCAGCAGAGAACAAAGGCAGTCCCCAGGCCTCGGAGTCGGACATCGAGCTGGAATTGAGCCTTCAGCAGGCTGTCGAGATGGGATTGGCCCGGAATTTCGATATCAGGGTTGCCCGGCTCGAGAGCCACATCCGCCATCGGCAAATGATTATTCAACAGGCGGTGTTTGATCCGCTGCTGACGGCTTCAGCCAACTACAGCAAAAACAGGCGGGCAACGGCAAGCATTCTTGACCTCGGACCAGGCAACTTGCAGCCATACGCACGGGTCAACCCATTTGAAGCCACCGGATTTTCAACCGGCTTGCGTGGGCGAACCCTGTTGGGGACCAGCTATTCACTCATTGTCAACGAGTCGGGTTTTGACCGGCCCCTGGCCGCGGGTACGGTTTATGGCTTCAACCCGGTAGAAGAAGCCTCTGTAAGGCTGTCTGCCACCCAGCCGTTGCTCAAAGGGGCCTGGTACCCGTACAACAATGCCGGCATTCAGATTGCGGAAAACAATCGCGAACTGGCAGCTCATGACCTTGAAGCCGCCATCGTCACCCTTATTTTCAATATCGAGTCGGCCTATTGGCAGCTGGTTTTCTCAACACGCAATATTGAAGCAAAGCAGAACTCGCTGAAAGTCGCGGCTGAAAATGTCGAGAAGGCCCGCAAGGAAGAGGCCGCTGGAACCCAGGCCAGGATCTATGTTGTGACAATTGAAGGCCAGCATGCCCGGCGCAAGGTTGAGCTGAACGATGCTCGCCTGCTGCTTGAGAATGCTCGTGACACTCTCCTGGAGCTTCTGCAATACAAAGGTGAATCTCTGAAGAGAATCTGGGAGGAGGGTGGCAACAAGGGCAGCTTTGAGGGTATTCGTGTTCAGCCGGTTACGGAGCCTGCCGGGCAGGAACTGGTTCCTGACCGCGGAGCCTCTTTGTCAGCGGCCTTCGGGCAGAGGCCGGATTACAGGAGATTCGCAGTTCAGCTGGAGAACCAGAAAAAGCTGGTCGAATTAGCCCGCAACGAACGGCTGCCACGCCTTGACGTCCAGGCGACCTGGGCTCAGTACGGCCTCGATGATTCTTTCGATGGGGCGTTTTCTTCTTTGAGCACAGGTAACTTTTACGGCTGGACGATCGGTTTGCAATTTGAAGTGCCTCTTTCCAGCCGGGGGCTTGATAACAGCTATGAAATGGCTCGAGACCGCTATCAGCAACTCCAATGGCAGAGGTTACAGGCTGAGAATGCCATTATCGTCGAGGTGGACCAGAGCATTCGTCGGTTGAAATCTCTCGTTCGCAAGCTCGAGTACCTGCAGGATCTTGTTCGCCTGAAGGAAACCGAGTTTGAGGCTGAACGGCGCCGGCTTGCCGCCGGCCTCTCTATTCCCTTTACGGTGAACACGATCGAGAATGAGCTCATCGATATTCAGACACAGTCTCTGCAGGCCAGGACCAACCTGGAGGCAGCTCGAGCGCAGTACTTCAGCGTCACCGGCGGTTTGCTGAAACGCTACAATATCCGGCTTGATCGGTGATTCTGATCAACGCCCTTTTAGCAAAACGCTCATCTTAAGCGTCTTCTTGTCTCTTAAGACCTCGATTTCGACCTTGTCGCCGGGCTTGTGGGTTCCCAGTAACTCCGTCCAGTGCTGAACATCGCGGACTTCCTTTCCTGCCCAGCGCACCAGGACATCTCCGGGTTTAACGCCGGCCGCTGCCGCTGGTGTCGATGCGCGGATATCCTCGAAGCGCACACCTTTTTCTGCGTAGCCATAGTCAGGTACCGAGCCGAAGCTGACACGGAACCCGCCCTGGCGGGTGGGGAATTCGACTTCGACCTGTTTCTCGGAACCGCCGCGAACGACCTTCAGCTTGATTTTTCCCTGGGGTCGGGCCTCAAGGGCCTTCTGCAGGTCGGTTATGGCCTTTACCCCGGTTTCTCCAAAGGAGATGATTACATCGCCGACCTTGAGGCTACCCTTTTCGGCAACCGAGTCCTCGACGACTTCGCGGATCTTGATACCCGGACCCTGGTGTTCGGGATCGATGATAATGCCCAGCATGGGGCGGTCGGAGTTGGTCGATGTCGTTCCGGCGGAGCCCTGGGAGAAAGGCGGCCGCCCCTCATCTGCAGCGAGCTTGAGCGCTGATTTCCAGGCCATGTCGATGATTCGACTTTCGAATGCGATGTTGACGGTTTTGAGGTCGTCCTCGGGGGTGTTGTATTGCCCATGCATACCGGTGAAGAAAAACACCACGGGTATTTTTCTGCGAACGAAATTGGCATGATCGGAGCCGCCGCCACCGAGGCCCTTGTTGAGCTTGATCGGAAGCCCCATCTCTTTTGAGATTCCTTCAAGCATGGGGGGGAAGGAGGCTGAGGAATTGGCGCCGAGAATGGTCACCGCTCCGTCGTCCTTGCCACGTCCAATCATATCCAGGTTGATCATCGCTATAACAGAATGTAGCGGAGTGGGGCCCTCGACCTGTTTCAGGTCGGTGGTCTTCACCCAGGCGCTTTCGCCGCCGAGGGTTTTCACCTGGAAGTGGCCGCCCTGGAAACTGCCGGTAGCCTGCAGGAGGGTGCCTGTTTCCCACAACAGGGTGGCGCCCTTTGCGCCGCCATGCGGGTTCGGGGCGTTTTCCAGCGCCGTGGTGGGTTCAGTGGCGGTGAAATAACGTTTTGCATTAACCCAGTGCCGGCTGCCGAAGAGGCCGATCTCTTCACCTGAGAAGGCGACGAAAACAAAGGAGCGCCTGGGGCGCTTACCGCTGGAGAGCAGTCGGGCCAGCTCGATGATTCCGGCGGTGCCGCTGGCGTTGTCATCGGCGCCGTTGTGGATTTTACCGAGGTTTTTCTCTGCTACCTGGTTGCCGAAGCGCCCGATATGGTCGTAGTGACCTCCGATGACGATGGTTTCCGCGGCCAGCTTCGGGTCGGAGCCGGTCAATTTTCCGGCAACGTTTCTCAACAGGAGATGGCGCCTTGCAGTGGCGAAGCGGATTTTCGCGCCCTTGAGGTCGAAGCTGGCAGGCTTCAGCCCGGCATCGATTTTCTTTACCAGCCGCCCGACGGTTTCACCTGAATGTCGCAGCAGATGGTCGACACTGGCCCGACGGGCGTAAAGCGCCGGCATGGTGGGCTGGCGGGGGGCTGCCCGGTGCACCACGCCGTAGCAGTCCTGGTCCGGCCGGCCGGTGGGGGTCACGAAGATCACGCCAACCGCGCCGTGTTTGCGAGCGTTCTCAATCTTGGTGGCGAAGGGAGCGTGTCGGCTTCTGCGCCCGCCAAAGGGTGTCTCGGCGGCAGAATAGCGGGGAGTATAGCGAAGGATGATAACGACCTTGCCCTTCACATCGAGCCCGCTGTAGTCGTCGTAGTCGAGCCCCCTGTTTTTTTCTTTCTCGTTAGTCGTGATTCCGTAGCCTGCGAAAGCCAGCGGCGCTTCGATGGTCTTTCCATCGGTAAAGCCGAAAGCGGCGACCTCGGTGTCGGGAGTCCAGGACAGCTCGCCGCCCTTGTCGAATTCGATCACGGCCCCGGCATCCTGGACGAAGCAGGCACCCTGGGGAATGGTGAAGTGCTGGAAGTAGGAGCCATTGTCGCCAGCGGGCTCAAGGCCGTACTCGGCGTAAAACCGCGCGATGTACTCAGCAGCGATCTCGAGCCCCGGCTCGCCGCTGTCGCGGCCGCCGAGGTCATCGCTGGAAAGATAGGCTACATGGTCACGGATCCTGGCGGTGTCGGGGGCCAGGTCTTCGGCGCCCGCAGGCCTGGGTGCAAAGCCGACCAGGATGGTCGCCACAGAAAGTGCCAACAGCAGGATGCCGGCACGCGATGAACTCAAGAATCGTGTCACAGTGCTACCTCGTTGATAAAGATTTATATTCAGACGGGTTGCGGGGCTGCTTGCCCGGCAAAGGGGAATTGTCCTAGCTCACGCCCGGCTGTGCAACGGATGAGTCAGCCCGGATTCAGACTTTCGATGGGCGGCCCGGGGCCTTCAGTCGCCAGCTGGCTTCTTAGAAGCGAGGACATTGAGCGCGGCCGTGGTTTTCAGCGGCCCTATTCCTGCAGAACCGTCGGGGTCGGCAATGAGCGTAAAGGAGTGAACGCCCGGCTTTTCAGGCGCCGTTATGCCAACTTTCACCAGGGTTGCCAGTTCTACATCCCAGTTAACGGGAGCTTGTCCATCAAGGTTGATGCGAAACACCATGTGACTGGGCCTTGAGCGCAGCATTGGCGGGAATGCATAGCGCAGGTGAGCAGTGACGGCTACCGTCTTGCCCGCTTCGGCGTTAAAGGACGGCTTGAGAGTCTTCAGCCGCGCTTCGGCGGGAAACGCACCGGCCATGGTGTAGAAAAGCCCCAGCAGGAGCAATTGGGCACCAAGGACCAGGGCAAGGGCTCCCAGGCGTGTGCGAAGTGGTTTTGCGCCCTCATTTCTCAGGGCGCTGGAGTGTTCAGGCGTCGCGGGCGGGGCTTTTGCCGAGGCCGGGGCCTCTTCAGCTTTGTGCCGCCTGTTTTTTTTCCTGCGCCGGCTCATTTCTCCGGATCCTCCCGCTTTTCTGCCGGAGCATCTTCCCCGGATTCAACTTTCGGGCCGGAAGTTCTGCTGAGCTGGAATAGGATCATGGGCACGGCGCAGATCGCCAGGGTGGTCACGCTGGGGTTCACACCCAGGGATTCCAGCTTCTCTACGAGGACGGAACCGGCCGCGCCACCAAGAACTCCGAAGAGTAAAAACTTTGCCTGGCGCTTCCAGCCCATTCGCAGGAGTGCTCCGGAAAAGGAGACGCCACCCCCGTCCTGCGGCCCCGCCTCCCGGCCAGGATCGTGGTTTCTCTGCGCGGGTTTAGCCTGGCGGTCGAGGATCACGATAAAAACGAGTACTACAAAGCACAGGATGAACGGCATGAAGGACCAGGGCTCCTTGACACCCAGGGCTTCCAGCCCCGGGTATCCCAGGACCATGACCACAAGGGTGGAAATGAAGAGAGCAGGATGGGCGGAGGGGGTGATTTTCATGGGGAGGTGTTTTTGTCGAGCAACTCGGCGATATACGGCAGGTGAGATGGGCTCATGCGATCGACCGCGACACGTGTCAGCGGGCTGGGCTTTTCCTTGTAGGTCTGGACCAGGGCTACTCGCTCGGGAGAGTCGTATTCAACGTGAACGATTTCGCCCTCGCGGCCATCGCTCAGTGTGACCTTACGGCCGACGAGGTCGGCGCGGCTCATTTTTTCGAGCTGGTAGGATGTGTTGCTGCTCATCTCTTCAGGATTATAGGCTGAGGTTCTCATGTCGACAAATGTACAATATTGCCGATGAGCAGCATACTGGTCGTTCACAATCCACGTTCCCATCGGGGCGCAAAAGTATTCGCCATTATGAAGCGCTGGCTTCAGGGTGCAGGCCTGGCGCAGAGCGTTGAATTTGTTGAGGTCACGGAGCTCAAGAACGCGTCTTTGCCGACGGAGCGCCTGGTCGTATCCGGCGGCGATGGCACGATCAATTCAGCCCTGGAGTGGTTTTACCGCAAAAAAGGTGACGCCCCGGTGGGCTTCCTTCCTGCGGGAACGGGAAATTGCCTGGCTGCCGAATTCGGATTGCCGAAGGATTATTCGCGTCTTTGCGAGATAGCGTTCCGAGGCACCGCCCGCCGGCCACTGGACGTCCTGACCTACCAGGTTCCGGCCGAAGAGCTCCCTCGGCTCATTCTCCAGTCAAGTTGCTTCGGGCTTCCTGCCAATGTCGGGCTTACCTATGAACGCCTGCGGCAGAACCGGCGCCACAGGATGCTGTTTCGCATGCTGGGGAACGCTTCCTACAATATGCTGGCCATGTTCGAGATCCGGGCCCAGAGAATACGCGAGCGGCGCGGCGAGCCCGTCTTGAATGTGAAGGTGGCCTTTCCGCCGGAGGAGGGCCATCCTGACTTCGAGGGGGATGTGCTGGCGATGTTCATTCAGAACGAGGCCGGCACCGGCGGCAACCTGGTGCCCTGTCCTCTCGCCCGGGTGGATGACGGGCTGATGGACATCTGCATCTTCCGTGCGTCCACCGGCCATTCCTATATCAAGATGCTGGGCAAGCTCGGCAAGGGCCGCCATCTCGAGGACGAAGAGGTGGTGTCTTACTACCAGTCGAAGGGGCCGCTGCGGGTTTCCCTGTCCTTCAGCCAGCCATTCAGCGCCGATGGAGATATCTGGCTGGAGAGCGATGAATTCGAATTCGCCATTGAGCCCCAGCGTTTTGAGATCCTGGTTGAGGAGTGACCGGGCGCGGGAGCCTTTACTCTGGCAATCAACTTCAGGGCCAAGTAAACAGGTGGCTATGAGCGTGGATGCAATAAACGACCCGCGGTTTGAGCGTGAGCTCAGCGATTCGGAGAAAGCCCTGGTTGCCGAGGCGGTCCGTAAGGCCCACATTCTCTATGAGGGGCGCCAGGTTTCTCATCGCAGCTGCGGAATCGCCCTGGCGGAAACTTTCGGCCTGCCCCCAGCCCCCTACCAGGCGCTGCGCAAGGGGGGCATCACCGGTGCGGGTGAGTGCGGCGCGATCAAGGCCGGTGAGCTGGTGCTCGGAGAGATCCTTGGAGACCCCGACCCGGCCGGGCAGGTTACCGACAAGCTTCGCCTGGCCGCCGTGCACTACCGCCGCCTGTGGGATGAGCGGGTCGATCGGGGAGCCGGAGGAAACACGGGCAGTATCATCTGCAATGACCTGACCTCGCCCTTCGACGATTTTATGGGAGAGCAGAGAAAGCAATTCTGCACAAGCATCGCCTCGACGGTCGCCGGGGCGGTCGCCGAGATTCTCGTGCGCCTCGATGTTCTCAAGAAGGTCACACCGATACCCGGCCTTGAGGCGGGCGGGGGCAGCTGAGCCCTCAGGCGATGACCTTGTCGAGAACCTTGCCTGCGATATCCGTCAACCTGAAGTCGCGCCCGCTGAAATGATAGGTGAGCCGCTCGTGTTGAACACCCATCAGGTGCAGAATCGTCGCATGGACATCGTGGATTGAGGTTCGGTCGACGGCGGCGTGGTAGCCGACCTCGTCGGTTTCACCATAGCTCGTGCCGGGCTTGATGCCGCCTCCGGCCATCCACATGGTGAAGCCGAAGGGGTGGTGGTCGCGTCCGCCGCCGCCCTGTTTCTGGGGTGTGCGGCCGAATTCTCCTCCCCAGACCACCAGGGTTTCCTCCAGCAGCCCGCGTTGTTCGAGGTCCGCGATCAAGCCGGCCATCGGCTGGTCGGTCGCGGCACAGTGTTTTCCATGATTTTTGGTTATGCTTCCGTGCGCGTCCCAGGTGTTGTCGCCGTGGCCGCCACCGGAATAGAGCTGTATAAATCGCACCCCGCGCTCGACAAGGCGTCTCGCCATCAGGCACTGCGTGCCGAAGTATTCTCCGGGCTTGCCGCGCTCGATGCCGTAGAGCTTGCGGGTTGCCTCGGTCTCGTTCTTGAGGTCGAGAGCTTCCGGCGCCGCGGCCTGCATCCGGTAGGCGAGCTCGAAGGATTCGATGCGGGCTTCAAGCGAGGCCTCGGCGGGATGCCTCTCCTGGTGCGAGCGGTTGAGACGGGCGGCATAGTCGAGCAGCTGCCGCTGGTGTGCCTGGTCGAGCTTCCCGGGGCGGCTGAGGTTCAGGATCGGGGTTCCTTTTGAGCGCACCGGGGTGCCCTGGAAGGCTCCTGGGAGAAAGCCCGATCCCCAGTTCGGCGCGCCGCCGATAGGGCCGCCGCGGTAGTCGTACATCACCACGAAGCCGGGAAGGTCCTGGTTGTGGCTGCCAAGCCCGTAGGTCACCCAGGAGCCGAGACTCGGGAAGCCGGTACGGATCTGGCCGGTGTTGACTTCAAAGAGGGCCGGCGCGTGGCTGGTCGAATGGCCATAGACACCGCGCAGCATCGCCGTGTGGTCGATCACCCGGGAGAGGTGCGGAAAGCGGTCGGAAACCCAGTGGCCGCTTTCTCCGTAGCGCTCAAATTTATAGGGAGAGGGAAAGAGCCCTCCTTTACTGCGGGCGCCCTTGGTATCGACAGTTTCGGAGACGTTTTTGCCGGCAAATTTCTTCAGGGCAGGCTTGTAGTCAAAGAGATCGATATGGCTGGGGCCGCCATACATGAAGAGGAAGATGACGCTCTTGGCCTTCGGGGCGAAGTGAGCCGGTCTTGCCGCCAGGGGAGATAGCGCCGTCGGCGTGGAATCGGCCAGCAGGCCCTGGTCGGCCAGCAGGCCGGCAAGAGCGAGCGAGCCGAACCCGCCCCCGGCGCGCGAGAGCATCTCACGGCGGGTTGGGAGGCGGGCCGGGGCGTCTTCTCTAATCGACATAGATGAACTCGT
>CAJWZY010000042.1 GCA_913050545.1 uncultured bacterium
GGATCGGGCCTGGCATGGGTCGCGATGTGTGCACAGAGGGTGCATGCAGAGCCGCTATTGGGGCGTGCTTCTGTATAACGGCTTTCGAAACGGCGCATGTGGGGCCTCCTGGGCGGTCGGGGCTCGAAACCTCGAAATGGACAACGAGCAGCCGAACAGTGCCTACGTACAGACGGTGGTCGGTGGCACCGTAGGTCTGGTCCGGGACAATATGTCGGCCCAGCTCATGTTTCGTGGCGAGACGAGTACGGTTGGACTCCCTGGCCCCACCCTGTTCGTGCGACCCGATCTCGACGCTCGTGAGGAGGGGGACCGGTGGCTGGTGGGAGCCACGCTGCGTCTCGGGCAGAGCGCTGCGCGGCCGTCGCATGAGTTTCGGTTGGTTGCATCACAAACCACCCGTCACTCGTTGAATCCCCTCGACTCTGGCGCGGCACGGCTGCAATCGTCTGCTGAACCGGGGCTCCGTTTCGAGATTTTGGACACGCCGCTCGGTGTGGGCCTGCGTAACGACACCCAAGAGGCCCGCCTTACTTACGAGTACACCCACCCAATCGATGAGTTCCACGTGATTACGGGCGGCGGCACTGTTGAGGTGGAAGGCGGTCGTTTCGGCACCAGCGCCCGGTTCGACCAGCAGCGTCTCAGTTTGGCCGGTTACGGGCAGGACCGGATACAGGTGTTTGAGAATTTGTCGGTCACCGCGGGAGGGAGATTCGTTAAGAACGGCCCATACGACTTCTTTGCCCAGCCGCGCGGGTCT
The DNA here is from genome assembly GCA_913050545.1 of uncultured bacterium. Classification (GTDB taxonomy): domain Bacteria; phylum Planctomycetota; class UBA8108; order UBA8108; family UBA8108; genus UBA8108. The sequence continues at coordinate 764 of CAJWZY010000042.1, forward strand.
CTGACCTACGGACTTGGTCGAGGTTGGGTCGTCCACGCTAGTGCCGGTTATGGGATCGGGACTCCCACTCTTGAGCAACGGTTCGGTGCAACGCTGGACCGACAAGGTAATGTCGACCTCGTGCAGGCAAAAAGCAAAACTGCTGACGGTGGGATAGGGAGAGCCTGGGGTGCACGGGCGCAGGTCGATTTCACTGGGTTCCGCCACGTCTACAGCGATCTCGTGGTGTTGGGTTCGGTGGATATACCGGCTCTTCGGACGATCGATGCGTTTCAGCAGCTCACCTTGTTCGAGCGAGGACAGTATCTACGGGACGTGAACGATGGTCTTCGAGACCCATTCACCACTACGTTGCTCGACTTACGAACCGGCTACATTAACCTTCCACGCAGTTGGGCACACGGGCTTGAAGCGACCGCTTCAATTCGGCCCATTTCTCAGGTTGAGTTGCGCGGTGTTTATACCTTCACGGAATCCGAGGTCACGACCGGCACCGACCGCATCAAGGCTGGCCAGTCGTTGCCGCAAGTCCCCAAACACCAGGCGACGTTCACGGGTGACGTGCAGGTCGGCCCATTCTCTGCCAGTGCCGCTATGCGATACGTTGGCGAGCGGGAGCCCGGTATCGATGTTTTTACTCAGGCGCTTGGATTGGATGTTGTCGAGAGCTATATCCGATGGGACGCCGCCGGGCGGTTCGCAGTGACCGACCGTGTGATGCTGTCTGTCGTCGGTGAGAATTTGACCGGCGAGGTCTATCAAGACGTGCTCGGCTATCCGGCGCTAGGCCGTTTATTTCGAGCCGGCGTGCACGTCTCGTTTTGAAGGTGGTGGGCTGGTTGCTGCTGCTTCGAAAGGAGTGAGGATGTTTGGGAGAACCCAACGCGCCCTAGCGCTGATCGCCGTCCTCTCGGTGACCGGTTGCGAAGAAGGGGCCCCGACTGCCCCGACTTCGTACCAACGGGTGGAGTTGTCGGTAGCGCCGGACCCCCTGGTAGCAGTGCCTTCCACCGGCGTGACGGTAACAGTCGGCGGAAGTACGTTTGACCTGCCGTGGAAAACGTCGTTTGCCCTGATCATGAATTTGCCTGAGAACGCGACCCCGGTGGACATCGCGATCCTGGCGGTTAATGTGCAGCAAGCGACGAGTGGAATTGTCGTCGCCCCGGCTGCGTCGGATGACGAACGATTTCGCTTCACCCCACGCCCCCAAGCCAATCGTATCGAGTCGGGCGGTGAGGCCGTTGTGGAGTTTGATCTCTGGTATCTCCTCCCTAATGGGGGACAGGAGGCGTTGGTGACGCTGACCGCGTCGTTCGATACGCCCGCGGGCCTGACGACCTCGACCGTCGATGTTCAGGTTGCACCATGATCCTTCTCTGCCGGAGTGCGTTCACCGGGAGCCGTGGGCGCGTGGTGCTCGTCGCGGTGCTGGCGTTGTCGGCGTGTGACAGGCCAGCATTCATCATGCCCACAACAGTCGCGAGTGCCCCGCTCGAAGTCGTTGCGGTCCCTACGTCGCTGTCGGCCACCCCGTCGAGCGGCGTGACCTACGAACTAAACGGCGCTGTGTTGGAGTACGACTGGAGAACCTCTTTCAGCGCTGTTATCCGTGCACCCGACGACCAGACCGCCGTGGCGGTCGTAGGCCAGACACTGGTTCTCCGTCAGACCACCGCCGACATCGTCGTCGTGCCACCGCCTGGGTTGGTCGAGCACTACGAGTTCGATACGGCGCCGCACAATAACCGAGTTGAAACCGGAACCGAGATGTCCATCGACTACGAGGTCTGGTACACACTTCCGAACGAAGGCCGAGAGGCCCGGATCCAGGTCGGTCACCTCGGCAGATATTTTAGCCCTGCCGGTGATTAACTGGAAGTCAACAACCGTTGAAGCCGGGGCGTTTCATGGAAGTTAAGTCGTGCTCTGGTATAAAGAGTGGAGGCTTCGGCGCCGCAGGTTCCTGTTGTCCGGATCATAATATGGTATTGCTGAGATGAAATGGATTTCGATGACCGCCCTGGTTTGCCTGGCGTCCTGCCCGTGCTCGGCTACCGATGATTTCCTCAGTGGCACTGCTGTGGTAGACATCACTCCTCCAGGTGGATACCGGATGAGCGGGTATTTTATGGAGCGCCTCAATACAGGTGTGCGGGATCCTCTCAAGGCGAAGGCCCTTGTGTTCAGCCAGGGCAAGGTACGGGCTGCGCTGGTTTTCTGTGACCTGATCGGCATCGGTCCAGGGCTTTCCCGGGCGGCTCGAACGAAAATTACCGCGAAAACAGGAATCCCGCTCGAAAATATTGCCATCGCGGCGACCCACAGTCACACCGGTCCGCTCTATTTCGGCGCCCTGCGGGAGCATTTTCACAAGGGGGCGGTGGCCAGCAAGGGCAAGGATCCGCATGAGGATCTCGATTACTCGGTCTGGGCGGCGGGAAAGATCGCTGAGGCGGTTATCGAGGCGGCCCGGACTGCTGCGCCGGTGAGAATCCGCCACGGTGTCGCCAGTGAGGGGCGGCTGTCGTTCAACCGGCGGTTTCACATGAAGGAGGGAGGGGTTCGCTTCAATCCAGGGCAGCTGAATCCTGCCATCGTTCGCACGGCTGGTCCGATCGATCCGGCTGTCGGCATTATCGAGTTTCTTTCGGCAGGCGGAACTCCGCGCGCTTCACTGGCGGTTTTCGCTCTCCATCTCGATACAGTTGGCGGTACGGAGTACTCGGCTGACTACCCCCGGTATCTCAGCGACGAGCTCCGGGGGGCGTTCGGGAAAGAATACACATCCTTCTTCGGTGCCGGAACCTGCGGCGACATTAACCATATCGATGTCACGGTAAAGGGGCGCCGAAGTGCCGGGGAAATTGGAAAGTTGCTCGCAGGGACTGTGCGCGGTGGGATTGAGAAGCTTGCCGCGGTGAAGAGGCCGTCCCTGGCGGTGCGCCGCGCCGAGGTTGAGGTCCCCCTGCAGCGCTACAGCAAGGAAGAGATTGAAAAAGCCCGCAGGGACATGGAGTTGGTGGGGAGCAATAAGCTGCCTTTTCTCCATCGGGTGAAGGCCTACAAGATCATGGCCCTGCAGCTGCGCAAGTCCGAGACCATCTCCCTTGAGGTCCAGGCTTTCCGGCTCAGTCCCGAACTTGCCATTGTTACCCTGCCGGGCGAGGTTTTTGTCGAATTGGGCCTGGCGATCAAGAAGGGGTCGCCTTTCAGCAACACCCTCGTGGTCGAGTTGGTGAATGACGCGCCAGGCTACATTCCTACCCGCAAGGCCTTTACCGAGGGCAGCTACGAGACGGTCAATTCGAGGGTGCGCACCGGCGGGGGAGAGACTATGGTCGAAACGGCCATTGGCCTGTTGAAGGCTCTCAAAAAGGATGGTTGAGCTTCCCGGGCAGGGGAGTGCGCGGGAAGCTGCCCTGTGGGCTCCTGCTGTGGGGTGATTTTTCTGGCACTGGCTCCCCAGGGCGAATCACCGTCATCGGCGCCCTGGGCAGGGGGCGTCTGCAGGTGCAGAAAAATAAGAAAAAACCCTCTTTCAGCTTGCGGTTTCTTATATTTCAGAATATTCTGAAATTACAGAAAGGAAAGAAATCATGCTTGAGCTCAGTTCTATTCAGAAGAAATACATACTCCATTGGGGCGAGATGGGGACCAAGTGGGGAATCAGTCGAACAGTTGCACAGATCCACGCACTTCTCTATATCTGGCCCGAACCGGTAAACGCCGAGGAGATAACCGTGGCTCTCTCAATAGCACGCTCGAATGTCAGTATGAGCATTAAGGAGCTGCAGGGTTGGGGCCTGGTGAAAGTTACCCATGTTATGGGCAACCGGAAAGATCATTTCGAGACGCTGACTGACGTGTGGGAGATGTTCCGAATCGTGATGGAGGAGCGCAAGCGCCGTGAGGTGGACCCGACCTTCGCCATGCTGGAAGAATGCCTGGCGGAGATGAAGAAATCGCGTGATTCCGACAAGTATACGAAGGAGCGGTTGCTGGAGATGCAGGATTTTTTCACAACGGCTAATAAGTGCTACGAGCAGACAAGAGGGCTTTCCACCTCCTCGTTCAGAAAGCTTGCAGGGATGGGGGGATGGGTTCTGAAGGCTTTGAAGCTCGGGTAAACACCGGGCACCTGGTCCTGTTGAGGGCAAGAGGTTCACGGAAATGTCTGAAAATAAAAACCACTGGCTGCTCTACGACGGAACCTGCCGGTTCTGCCTGGGAATGGTCAACCGCTGGCGTGGAACGCTGGAACGCAGGGGGGTTGGCCTGGCTGCTCTGCAGGATGAGTGGGCCAGGGATCGGCTGGATCTTCCCGAGGAGGAGCTCCTTCGGGAGATGAGGGTCCTGACCCGTTGCGGAAAGGTTCTTGGAGCAGCAGATGCCTTTGTCTTCCTCTGGGGGAAGATATGGTGGTGCTGGCCACTCTGGATCCTCGCTCATATTCCCGGAGCCCGCTGGGTGATCAACCGGGCCTATCGCTGGGTGGCCGCCCATCGGAACTGCCTGGGGGGCGCCTGTTCCCTGCATGATCACCCAGAAAGGCCCGGCGGCCGTGGGGCCGCTCCGGGCTGGCTTCCCGTAGCGGTATTTCCTGCGCTGGTAATTGGCTTTAAAGAGGTCTTTGTCGAGCCCTGGGTCTTTATGTGGGTCCTTGCCGTAGTCCTTTTCATAAGTTGTAAATGGTTGACCCTGTGGCTGGCCTGGACCCGGGGCGCTGTGATCGGGCTTCGAAGGGCGCTTGGTTACCTGTTTCTCTGGCCGGGGATGGACGTCAAGCCGTTTACCTGCGATGCGGAAGCGTGCGGCAAACCCGCAGCCCGGGAATGGTTGGCCCCCCTGGCTAAGACGGTTCTTGGGGCGGTTCTGACCTGGGGCCTGGGTCCACTTGAGATTGAGAATCCTGTTCTCGCAGGCTGGTGCGGCATGACCGGCTTAATCTTGATGCTTCACTTTGGCTCCTTCCACCTCCTGGCTCTTGCCTGGCGAACATGGGGGGTTGCCGCAGAGCCGATCATGGACTCCCCGGTGACTTCGACCTCCTTGAGCAGGTTCTGGTCGGAACGCTGGAACCGCGGCTTCAACGAGCTGGTGCATACTTTTTTCTTCAGGACGACCTACAGGCGGATCGGGGTGACGGGGGCCATGTTCCTGGTCTTCCTTGTCAGCGGCCTGGTCCACGACCTGGTTATTTCTTTGCCGGCCGGTAAATGCTACGGCCTTCCCACTGCCTATTTTCTGCTGCAGGGCGTTGGCGTGCTGTTGGAACGCTCCGGGCCGGGGCGACGCATGGGCCTGAATCACGGGCTGGTGGGCTGGCTGTACATGGCGGCATTCACAATAGGACCGGTTTACTGGTTGTTGTTTCCCGTCCCCTTTCTGGAACGAGTGATTAACCCATTTCTGAAAGTGATTGGTGCGATATGAAAACCCTGGAAATCCTCATTCTCATTGGCAGTGTCCTTCACTTCCTGACCCTGGTCGCGGCAGCCCTGGTTCCCGGGAAGCTCAACTGGAAGGAAGAGCTGGCCAGGCTCGGGCCTTTCCTGCGCAGTATGTTCTGGGTGTACGGAGCATTTATTTTCCTGACGATCCTCTCTCTGGGGTTGGTTACCGCGGTGAACTTCCGGGAGCTGGCTGCGGGTAGCACCCTGTCGCGGTCGGTCTGCGCCTTCATTACGGTTTTCTGGGGATTGAGGTTGATCGTCCAGTTCTTTGTCTTCGATGCCAGTGAGTACCTGACCAACTGGTTTTACAAGGCCGGCTACCACGGTCTTACAGTCACCTTTATCTACCAGGTCGCTGTCTTTGGATACTGTGCCTTTGCCCCAGGAATAAATTGAACCCCCTTTTCAGGAAAGGAGTATGGAATGACTACCGCTGTATGGATCTACATCTTTTATACTGTTGTCAGCATCGCGATGACCATCTGGGTCGCGCGCACGCTGTATAAGAATGGGCGTATTTTTCTTCTGGAGGCGTTTGGAAATAATGAGGAGATGGCCGACTCGGTCAATCACCTTCTGGTGGTCGGCTTCTACCTCATCAACCTTGGCTTTATCCTGATCTTTCTTCATCTGGGAACCAAGCCGACGACGATTGTGGAGGGAATCGAATATGTCTCCACGAAGATCGGGATCGTCCTGCTGGCCCTCGGTGGGATGCATTTCTTCAATATGTTCAATTTCGACCGGATGAGGAAAAAGGGAAGGCGGCGCCTCGAATCTCCACCGGTTCTGGGCACATAAATTGCGGATCCCTGCCCTGGGGGATCCTCCAGGGCAGGGATCGTAGACGGGAAAAAATATTTTTCCGGGAACAAATTTTCCCTGATCCGGTCAAGGACTCTGTAAGCTGAAACCAAGTTCAACAGGAGTCCGAAATGTATAGAAAATTGTTCCTTTTGGCCGCCATCGCATTTGTATTGCTGCCGTTGAGCCTGAGGGCTGACGGATTTATCTACATTCCCGATGCGGACAGGAAAATCGTTAATGTGCCCGACAGGCTGCTTCCTCCCCGTCCCCGGCATCCTCTGAGGCAACACTTTCCCCTGTCGATCACCCGGCACCGGGTCCTGGCCGAGGTCAACGATGGCCTGGTGAAGACGCGCGTGGAGGAAACTTTTCATAATTCTTCCGGCCGGCAGCTCGAGGGGTACTACATGTTCCCTCTTCCCGATGGAGCTTCGGCCAGCGGGTTCACCATGAAGATCGCCGGCAAGGTGGTTAAGGGCGAGGTCCTCGACAAGGACAAGGCGCGGTCGATCTACGAGGGGATTGTTCGCAAGGCCAAGGACCCGGGGCTTCTCGAGTATGTAGATCGCGGCCTGATCAGGGCGCGGGTGTTTCCCATTCCGGCACACGGCGATGTAGAGGTGTCCATAGAGTACGTCCAGGAGATAATCCCCCAGGCGGGACTCTATCTGTACCGGTATCCACTCGGACCAGGCAAGCATTCGATGGGGCCCTACAAGGATGTGGCCTTTGACATCAAGATCGACTCGAGCCGCCCCCTGCGCTCGATCAACTGTCTCTCTCACAAGGTGGGTATCCACAGGACTGGAGAGCTCAAGGCACGGGTCGGCTTCGAGGCAGCGAGCCTTGCCCAGGAGGGGGATTTCCTCCTGATGTGGAACGTTGGCGAAGATGCACTTGCCCCCCTTTGCCTTGTCTCTCGGGGACACGAGGAGAAGGGCTATTTCAACATCACGCTCTCACCGAGGGTGGATGCGAAGAAGCTTGCCACCCCGAAGGACGTGGTCTTCGTGATCGACACCTCCGGCAGCATGCGGGGCCACAAAATGGAGCAGGCAAAGAAGGCCCTGGTCTACTGTATCGAGGGGCTCAATGACGCAGATCGCTTCAACGTCGTCGATTTCTCGATCGAGGCCCGGCGCTTCGCTCCCGGGCTGGTCGCCATCGAGGGAGATGCCCGCAGCCGGGGTCTTGCCTATGCCCGGGCCCTGGAGTCAGGCAGCGGGACGAACCTGGAGGAGGCCATGCGGTTTGCTCTTGGAGACCTCAAGACACCCGAGAGACTCCAGATGGTGGTGGTGCTGACCGACGGCATGCCGACGATCGGCGTCACCAGCCCTGAGGAGATTATGGCCAGCATCAAGAAGGCCAATTCTCACAACAGGCGTATGTTTGTCTTCGGGGTAGGGCAGAACCTGAATGCCAAGCTCCTTGACCGGATCGCCGGGGAGACTCGTGGGACGAGCGAGTACATCCGGGACCGGGAAAATATCGAGCTGCGCCTGTCGGCCTTCTACGACAAGATCGATTCGCCGGTTCTCACCAATCTCCGGATCGAGTTTCCCGATGGAGGAGTCAGCGATGTATTCCCTCGTGATATGCCCGATCTCTTCCACGGGGTCCAGCTGAGCCTGTTCGGGCGCTACCAGCCAGGGCAGATCGGCGGCGGCAATAAAAACCGCACCGTGCTGCTTCGCGGAAAATACCTCGGCGAGGAGCGGACCTTCGAGTACAGCTTCGATTTCTCAGGCAAGAAAGGCCCGGGGGCTGACCAGCTTTCGAGATTATGGGCGGCCAGGAAGATCGGCTACCTGCTCGAGCAGATTCGCCTCAATGGCGGGTCCGGAGAATTGAAGAGCGAGGTGGTTCGTCTCAGCAAGCTGCATGGAATCATCACGCCCTATACCTCGTACCTGATCGTTGAAGAGGGTGAGCTGGTCCAGGGCAACAGGCCGCCTTCGCCTGGTTCCCCCAGGCCTCTCGGTGGTGTGGTCCGGGACGCCCTTGACGCGCGTTCCAGGCAATCTGGCGGCGGCTTCAAAGGTAAGCCCCAGGCCGAGGCCAAGAGGGCGTTCGAGAAGGACAGAGGAGCTTCTGCCGTCGAGAGCAGCCGGGAGATCGGCCGTCTGAAAAACTCCGGCCTCCGCAAGAGCCTGAAAGAGGAAGATGAGGATCGCGGCACTGGAAAGCCCATCATCTCCCGTGTCGGATCGCTGACCTTCTACCGCCAGGGTGAGAGCTGGGTCGATTCGCGGTTGACCGTAAAGAAGCCTGATAGCCAGGAACGTAAGATCACCTGGCTCTCGGGGGAGTACTTCGAGTTTCTCAAGGCGAATCCGAAGGCCGGGAAAATCCTGGCGCTCGGCTCCAGCGTCACCTTCCTCTGGGAAGGAAAGGTGGTGAAGGTCGAAGCCCCACAGAGCTGATCCCGTTGAAAAAACAAGGCCGTGGATTTGTTCCCGGCGCGGTTCCCTCCAGCGAACCTCGCCAGGTTGGGACACCTTCCGCGGCCTTTTTTATTCCAGGGCGCCCAGGGGAGGTCAGTTTCCTAAGTGTTCCTGGCCTTCCAGGGTCTGGAGATGCTTTACCGCTGAGAGCCCCTGTGCGATGGAGATCAGCTTATGGGTCTCTTTCCAGTCCAGCCGGGAGCGCCAGGGGCCAGAGTTGGAGTCCAGCAGCTGGAGAATGGAACCGTAGGACCCGTTCCGCGCATAGTAGCTCCCCCGGAGGATCTCAGCGAACTCGGCAACCGAGGCGATAAAGCGGAAACGGTCGGTGGTGTCCGCTATTGTTGCAGCCAGGACCCCGGTAGGTAATTCGAAGTCAACTTCTTCAAAACGCCGGGAGGCTTCATCTCGATAGCGCAGGTGGATGCGGCCAAGGTTTCCACTTGGGTGTGCACGCTTGATCTCGTAAATGGCGGTGACTGTCGAGCCGGGCCCTACCTCCCCGGCGTCAATCCTGTCATTGCGGAAATCAACATCCGCGATATCTCGTTTTTCGTAACCGAGCAGCCGGTAGTGGCTGATGGCATCCGGATTGAAATTGACCTGGATCTTGGCGTCACTGGCGAGAAACTGCAGCTGCTCAGGGAGGCTGAACAGGTCCCGTGCGCTTTCGCGGGTGTCGACATACTGGTACTTGCCATCTCCTTCGTTGGCAAGCCGCTGAAGCATCTTGTCACCCTGGACCGCTTGCCGGCCACCACTTCCGAAGGCAAAAGTGAAAAGGGAGATCATGTTGTCGCGGGCAAAACGCTGGATTCTTTTGAGTATTGCCTCGGGGCCCTTGGACCCGAGGGTGGCGACTCCATCGGAACAGAGAATCACCCGGTTGGCTGCCTTGCGGTCGTGGCTTTCTCCTGCCAGCCTGTAGGCCAGGTCTATTCCGGCCTCAACGTTGGTCCCTCCATCCGGGGAAAGGCTGTTGATCGCGTCCATGATGTGTGTGCGGTGGCGAGCGGATGTGTGCGGAAGTACTACGTAGGCATGGGTGGAGAACGCAACGATCGCAACCCGGTCGTTGGAGCCCAGGTTGGAGACCAGCGTCTTGAGACTCTCCTTGAGGAGCTCGAGTTTTCCAGTAGCAGCCATCGAGCCGGATGTGTCGACAGCGAAGGTCAGCACCGCGTTTTTCCGCTCTCCTGGAAGCAGGTTTCTGCTCTTGATGGTGACCTGGAGGAGTTCCAATTCCCTGTCGCCAAAGGGCGATGGTCCTCCCTCTGTATAGACAGTGAATACGCTTTGCGGGTTCCCCGTACGCTCATCGGAGAAGTTGTTGACGAACTCCTCGACTCGAACAACCTCATTCTGGGGAAGTTCTCCGCTCCTGAGGATTTCGCGGGTTCGTCCCCAGGCGGCGTTATCGACATCCATGCCGAAGGTTGAGAGGTGGTCCCGGTTCGTGGAGACAAATGGATTCACTCCGTATTTTTCCCGGAAGCCTTTCTCTCCGAGTCCTTCGTCCCCAATGGCGGGCGGAGGGATGGTGAGGGTTTTTGACCGAAACTGCTGAAAGCTGAGACGACTGTCGAGATTGCGGTAGAACGAAAAAGCATTGAGCGTGGTTTCGTTGACCACGAGCAGGTCTTCCTCCTCTTCATCGCCGAGATTGGGGAAT
>CAJWZY010000043.1 GCA_913050545.1 uncultured bacterium
GCCGCAGAGCGCGACGCCGTCGAGGCCGTGACCACCCGCGGCGGCGCGCGCTGCCAGCTCGAGACCCCCACCGGCGGGGTAGGGGCAGGTATCGACAGGATCGTGATGCTGCTGACCGACTCCCATACCATCCGGGAAGTCATCGCCTTCCCCCTGATGCGCAGCCGGGATTCGGAGACCCCAGCCGATGAGAATGAAGCTGCCGGGGATGCCGGAGATACGGAATCCTGAGCAAGGGCGCCTCCTGCTGAAAAATTCTCAGTCGCCCAGTTCCTCTCGCAGATGCTCAAAGCGCTGCTTCTGCGTAGCGAAGAGGTAGGCTGTCTCCCCTGAAATCTCAGAGTCCTTGTAGCGCTTCAAGATGGCGTCATCCATCTTTTGCATGCCCTCGCCACCACCTGACTCGATCAGGGAGACAATCTTGGAGACGCTGCCTTCGCGAATGATATTGCCGAGGCCGAATGACCCCATGAGGATCTCGTTCACCGGCACCCGCCCCTTGCCATCATGCGCAGGCAGGAGAAGCTGGGCACAGACTCCCTTCAGGGTCACAGACAGCATGGTCCTGACCTGGTTCTGCTGGTCCTCCGGAAAGACATCGATAATCCGGTCAACCGTCTTGGCGGCGCTGTTGGTATGAAGCGTCGCAAAAACGAGGAAGCCCATCTCTGCCGCTGTAATCGCCAGCGCAATGGTTTCAGGATCACGAAGCTCTCCTACCAGGATGATGTCAGGGTCCTGCCGGGTGGCAGCCCTCAGCGCCTGCCCGAAGGTAGGTGAATCGACCCCGATTTCACGCTGCGTGAAGAAGCTCTCCTTGTTCTGGTGAACAAACTCGATGGGCTCTTCGATGGTGATGATGTGCTTTTTCTGGTTCGTATTGATGTGATCGAACAGCGAGGCCAGGGTGGTTGATTTCCCACTTCCGGTCGGCCCCGTCACCAGGACCAGGCCGCTGTTGAGCTTCGTATACTTGAGAATGACATCAGGAACCCTGAGCTTCTCCAGCGGAAGAATTTCCTGGGGTATGTAGCGGAATACGATCCCGGGGCCCGTGCGGGTCACAAAAGCACTGACACGGAAACGGGCGAGCCCCTCGATCTCGTAGGCGAAGTCGACATCATTGCGCTCGGCGTAGATCTTCCGGGATCGCTCGGTCAGGATCTCATCGATCAACCCGGAGAGAGTTTCCTTATCGAGAGGATCCTTGGAAATCGCTCGCAGCTTTCCGTGAACCCTCACCTTCGCCGGCACACCGGTCGACATGTGCAGGTCAGAGCCGCCAAGCTCATGGAGTTTTTCAAGATAAGTGTCAAAGCGTGCCATAGCGTCCTGTCAGATAAACCTGTCCTTGTTCTCGGAGAAGAACCACGCCGTTTCCTTGGTGATGATTTTCTTCTTCAATAGTTCGAGGATCGAATCATCCATGGTGCACATTCCCATCTTGGCACCGGTCTGCAATACCGACTGCAGCTGGAAGGTTTTTCGCTCGCGAATCATATTGGCCACAGCAGGAGTGGCGAACATGATCTCGAGAACCGGCTCGCGGCCGAGCCCATCCTGGCGCGGCAGGAGCTGCTGCGAAACGACTCCACGAATCGATTCAGACACCATCGCCCTGATCTGCTCCTGCTCCTTGGGTGGGAACACATCGATGATCCGGTCAATGCTTCGAGTCGCGTTCGTGGTATGAAGCGTCCCGAATACAAGGTGCCCTGTCTCCGCAGCCGTAATTGCCATCGCCACGGTGTCGAGGTCACGCATTTCTCCGACACAGATGTAATCGGGATCCGACCTCATAGCTGAGCGGAGCGCGCTTGCATAGGTTTCGGTGTGAATCTCCACATGCCGCTGGTTCACATTGCATTTCCTGCTGGGGAGGATGTACTCAATCGGATCCTCGACCGTCACAATATGGTCATTCTGCTGCTGGTTGACGATATCGAGAAGAGCAGTCATCGTCGCCGTCTTCCCCGATCCCGCAGGCCCTGTAATCAGGACGATCCCCTGCCTGTATTCCGTAAAATCAGCGAGAATATCCGGGAGGTGGAGATCCGAGAGCGTCGGGATCTCGGTAGGAATAATCCGGAAGATAGCGTCCATCCCCTTGCGCTGTTTGAGGGCGCTCGCCCGGTAGCGACCGTGGTCTCTTACATAACAGAAATCGAGGTCATTCTTCTCGGCGAAGGTCTCCCGCTCGAAATCGTTGAAGATTTCATCGATCTTTGACGCGGTATCTTCGGCTGAGAGGACAGGATGCTTCAGGTAAACAACCTGGCCGTGAAGCCTCATGAAGGGAGCGGAATCTACCTGGAAATGAAAATCCGAGGCGCCCACCTTGCGGGCCTCGATGAGATAGTCGTCGATCGACTTGCCAGCAAGGTGCGAAAAGTCCATCCCGGCAAGTTCTTCCACCGTGACGCCCGGGCCGGAGGGAGGCGGCCCCTTCCCGCCGGAAACGGGCTTGGCCTCGGCCTTAGCATCTTCGGAAGATCCCTCCTCGGAAGCTGCATCTTCAGCTGGCTTATCGCTCTTTTCCGCCACCTGTTTTACATGGGCGGTAATCCTCTGGTAATCACTGGCACTGATAATGCCTTTTTCCAGGAGGAGCTTCCCCAGTCCACCCACACCGGATTTTTCCAGCAAAGCCAGGCACTTACGCACCTGTGCTTCATCCGCCAGCTTGTTTTTGACTGCTATTTTTCCAAACAGCAGGTCTTCTTTGGCTGCCATATATCAACCGAAACGGGGGGGATCGAGGTGTCGAGAAACCGCCTGGGAATCCAGAACATCCGGAACCGGTACGTCCTGAATAGCAGGGATAAGAGTCCAGGTTACATTTCTTACGGATCAAAGAACCCGTGAAAAAGCAATCATACGGCTTAGCAGAGATTTGTAAACCCGTAAAGCTATTGTACTTGAAGGCTGAAAACAGGTTGTTTTTCAGCCTTCCTGCTCGGCCCCAGCCTCTTCTTCACCCAGCAACTCGGTAGTTGAGAGCCCTGGAAGACGGTCAATAAAAACCATTCGGCCCCCATTGTTTTCCACGATGTCCTGCCCTACCACGGCCTCATCCCTGTAATCGCCCCCCTTGACCAGCACATCCGGAACCAGCTCTTCTACCAGGTGGAGCGGGGTGTCCTCCTCAAAGAGAATAACGTAATCAACCGCCTCCAGCCCCGCCAGCATCTTGATCCGGTCACCCTCCCTGATCCGCGGCCTGCCCTCCCCCTTCAGCCGCCTGATGGAGGAATCACTGTTCACTGCTACTACCAGCAGATCTCCCTCCCGGCGCGCCTCGTTGAGAAGATGGTGATGCCCCGGATGGAGAAGATCAAAGCAGCCATTGGTGAATACGACCGTGCGGCCTTTTTTCTGCCCAGCGCCAAGAACAGCAGAAAGCTCATCGAGGCTCTTCACCTTCCCGGCAGCAGGATTTCCCTGGTCCTGGATCTCATCGAGCAACTCCTTGCGGCTTACGGCGACCACGCCGAACTGGCGCACCACCAGGCCTGCAGCTACGTTGGCAACCCTGGCTCCCTCCTCTGCTGTTTTGCCTGCGGCAGCGACCATCCCCAGGATCGCCAGGACCATATCGCCGGCCCCCGTCACATCTGCCACCACGCTAGCGCGCGTGGGAAGATGGGTCTGCTGGTCTGTTCCCTGGTCGACGAACATCCCCTCCCTGTCCATGGTAACCACCACGTTCTGGAAACCAAACTCATCACGCAGCTTACCGGCAGCCTCACGACAGCCCTCGAGGTCGGAGCAGGGAATCCCGCTTGCAAGCTCTGCCTCGAAACGGTTGGGGCAGACCAGGGTGCTGCCCCTGTAGGCTGAATAATCACTTGTCCTGGCAGGGTCAACCAATACGGGAGCAGTTTCGCAGCGGGCGTGTATCCCGGCCATCAGCGCAGAAGACACCAGCCCCTTTCCGTAATCACTTACGAGCACCGCATCATAGCCTTCACCTGAAGCGAACATCCTCTCAAGGAGTTCATCGACGGATAGGGCCGTAACCGGGGACAGGTCCTCCTCGTCAACCCTTAACATCTGCTGGACAGCGCGATGCGAATGCTGCACATAGCCCATATGCCTCGCCTTCAGTGTCGTTGGACGCCCACCATCTCGAACCACTCCCGAAACATTGCAGCCTTCAGACTCCAGCAGACTGAGAATCCGGTCACCGGCATTATCCTCGCCAATAACGGAAAATACATGAACGTCGACATCCAGGCGCCCCAGGTTGACCGCAACGCTTCCTGCCCCCCCGGCCCTTATCTCGCGGTGTCCTACCCGCAGAACAGGGATTGGGGCTTCAGGAGAAATTCGCTGAACATCCCCCCAGATGTACTCATCAAGCATGAGATCGCCCACCAGTGCTATACGGGGGCGACCTGTTTCTTCGACAATCCGGGTCAGTTGCGAGATCAGCACGATCCTCTCCTTTCAATGCTCGCTGCAGTATAACCGCCGTGACAGCGATTTGGCAGCGCGCAAAGTCCTCCTCAGCTGTCCCCGGGAAAAAGCCCCGCAAGAGCCTGCCGGTAAGCATCCTCACCGGAGACAATAGCCTGCTCGATGCGCAGATAGAGCCACCGGACATCCTCCTGCGATTTCAGCCATTCCTCCTTCAGCTTGACCGCATCTTTCTGGGTCATCACGATCGTATCGACACCGCACTGCCGGGCACGTGAAGCGACCTGCTCCACAGAAGCCGAGTCATAGGGCTGGTGGTCTCTGAAGGCGTGAAAACCTTCGACCTTCGCCCCCAGGTCCTCGACTGCCAGGCGGAAGGAGAGCGGATTACCAATTCCACAGAAGGCGAAAACCTTCGTTTCGGCAAGTGAACCCGGATCCATGGGCTCCCCATACAGCTCCTGCCAGCAGACAGCCCGTGATTCGATCACCAGGAGGGGAATTCCAGGATACCTTCCCTCCAGGAACGACCTGATGGAATCCAGCTTCTCCCTGCTGACCAGGTTAGCCCTGGTCAGCCCCACGAGGTCGGCATTTTGCAGGGCCGTGACCGGTTCCCTTAGCAAGCCAGCGGGCAGCAGATGCCCATTGTCAAAAGGCCTGAGTGAATCCAGCAGAACCAGGTCAAGATCCCTGTGCAATCGACAGTGCTGAAAGCCATCATCCAGGACAAGCGCGCCTGCCCCGGCGGTAATGGCCTCTCGACCGCGCGCCACGCGGTCAGCCCCCTGGTAATGTTCTATCCCGGGAAGGTTCTCTGCAAGAACCCTGTATTCATCGTTTCCAGTCCCCTCGCTGCCATTCGCACCGTAGCCCCGGCTCAGGATTGCCGGCTGGCGCCCCATTCCGGCAAGATCCCTGGCCACCAACTCCACCATTGGTGTCTTCCCTGTACCTCCACAGGAAAGATTACCGATACTGACAACCGGGACCGTGAGCCGGTGAGAACGCCCACTCCACCAGGACCTTCTTGCCACCATCCAGACACGGTAGGGAATCGACAGAGGCCAGAGCAGAAAGCCTGCGATCGTTTTCCAGGCTGAAGTGCCGGACGTTAATTTACCGGGGTCTGACATGGAAAAAGAGCCCCCTGCCCTCGATCAATTCAACTCGCCCCTGGAAAAAACCACGGGGGGATCTTGCTGGTAGGGCCATCTCAGGTTGATTTCTCTTCTTTGTGGAGTTCGCTCAGAACTTCCAGCACCTGGGTCTCGCTCATGTAGCCGAGGTCTGTCAATATCTCGCCAAGGAAACGGTATGGTTTTTTCTCCACCTCCAGGCGAGCCTGAACTGTCAGCGCCTCGTAGAGATCGGCTACCGTGACATAACCCTGCTCCAGCGCAACTTCACCAAATAACCTCGGTTGATCGCTCATGATAAGCATGTCTTATCAAGTACCTCTAAAGGAGTCAAACAGTGGCATTGCCGAACCCACAATTCAAAGGAGTGCTTTGCCTCGAAGGAAACATGGAATTCCATTACAATTCGAGGGCTATGAGCAGAATTATCGACAAGCTGCACTCAAAATACCTTGGGGCCATACTCGGCGCTGCGGCAGGGGATGCCCTTGCATTCCCCCTGCGGAACTATTCACGCAATTTCCTCGCCTCCCTGGCGCAGCCACTGGCAACTGAACTCCAGATAACGGAGGACGGCTTCAGCCCACTTGGCCAGAACACCGGAGACATCCAGGGCTGCCTCGCGGTCATCCACTCCATACTGGAGCGAGGCGACCTCAAGGCAGAGGAGGCCAGCGCCCGGATTTTCGTAGAACATCTCATTCCCCTGTGGAGGGACATGAGCGTGGTAGACCCCGCCGAGGATAACAGCACGGTCATGAACATGATCGTCAGGGGCATCACCGAGTGGAACGCTGCAGCCCTGCCTCCCGGAGAGGCCGGAAGCGGTTGCCTGACCCGTGCCATACCGATCGGGCTCTGGAACTGTAAGAACCCCGGGAACATACCCGCGCAGGTAGAGACCCTTGTCTCTGTGTCTCACCAGGATACCAGGGTCCTTGCTGCTGCGGCAGTCATCGCAACACTGATTGCCTACAACGTACGCCAGGAAGAGCTGGTCCTGGGAGACATCATGGATGAGACCTCCGCTGCCGCAGCCAGCTTCGACAAGCGGATAGCCGATGCGATCTGTGACCTGCCGCGAATCCTGTCGCAAACCGATCCGCGGGCACTCGAGATGATCCTTGAAATATGCCCGGATGACGACTATCCACCACGGCGCGATGGACTTACCGATTATGCTGTCCCCATCCTGTTTCTTTCCCTGCGACAATTCCTCAACAACCCCCAGAGCTTCCATGAAGCCCTCGACAGGATTCTGCGCCTGGGCGGGAACATGTCCACCATAGCCAGCATCTCAGGAGCATTTTGCGGCAGCTATCTTGGAATAGAAGAGATCCCGGAAAACCTCGTGGACAAGCTGCTGGAAAAAGAAGAAATTCTCAGGCAGACAAACAAGCTGTTTGAGCTGCGGCGCAATATGAAGCGAAAAGAAATACACGCAAATGAATCAAAAAAAGAACCCGCCTCCCCGCCGGAAGATTCCGACAGTGAAACGATTGCAACTGAAACCAACGGAACGGACCCAAACCTGAGATGAGCCAGTTCGCCCCCGAGACCCCTTTCATTGAATCCGGCAAGCTGGCTCTCGGTGCCAAATCACCCCCGCTGATCATAGCCGGTCCCGATTCCCTTGAGAGCGAAGAGCTTGCCCTGGGGATCGCTTCGGAACTTTCCCGGCTGCAGGACAAGCTCCAGGTACCCTTCGTCTTCAAGGGGTCCTATGACAAGGCAAACCGTTCCTCGCACCTTTCCTACCGGGGACCGGGTTTTGAGGACGGCATGGCTGTCCTGCGCAGGGTCCGTGAAGAAACAGGTCTCGCGGTAACCTCTGATGTCCACACCGTTGAAGAAGCCACGCGGGCCGCCGAGGTTCTTGATATCCTGCAGGTGCCGGCTTTTCTCTGCCGCCAGAACGATCTTCTGCAGGCCTGTGCCTCCACCGGAAAAATTGTCAACATCAAGAAAGGGCAATTCCTGGCCCCGGCAAACATACCGGCCCGGGCAGCCGCAGCGACCGGCCCCCAGACCCCTGGAGTGCTGGTTACCGAGCGGGGAAGCTCCTTTGGCCATGGCGATCTCGTCAATGACTTCAGGGGGATTCCTCTTATTCGGGAGGCCGGCTTCTGCGTCATCTTCGATGCAACCCACAGTGTCCAGCAGCCCGGCGCGCTTGGTGACCGAAGTGATGGCAACCGTGACATGATCCCCCACCTTGCAAGAGCCGCAGCGGGGGTCGGCTGTGATGGGTTCTTCTTTGAAGTCCACCCTGACCCTGACAAGGCCCTCTGCGATGGTCCCAACTCACTCCGACTCGAAGACTTTGAAGAGGTCCTCGAACAGGTGATCGGGCTGGACCGGATCGCCCGGAGGCTCTGAGCAGCCGGGGAAATCCACAGCGGATCCCTCCCTGCTGATACAGAGGACCGCAGCTGTCGTTTTCACTCCTGCTCTTCGGTCTTCTTGCTGGGGCGCAACGTCTCCAGGCGCTTGAGGCAGGACTCCCTGTGCCGCGGCGGAAGGTCCTTCCAGAAGCCGGAATTTTCTTCAGCAGCAAGATAGCCAGTCCATGACCGGTGCAGAGCCTGGCGCTTCACTCCTGCAGGCACCTGCCCTGATGCCAGGAGGCCCTCTATCCACTTCAGGGCAAACCAGCGCGCATAGGATTTAGCACTGGCGAAACTTTCCGGTTCTTTTTCTGCTGAAAATCCGTCAGCAAGCACCAGGGTAATAAAGAGGTCAAGAACGCCCTGCACGTTCAACTCCGCCTCGCCTGTCACCTGCATATTGATCTTCTTGCGGAGCGCCTGTTGCCTCAACCGGTTCTGGAATTCCCGCAAGCCATGTGGGAAGCCCTCGCCAACACGAGGTTGACCTCCAAGGAATTCGCCCATTTTCCTGTAAAGGACTGCCGACTCATCAAAGCTGGTCATCAGCTCAGCTGCACGGAGAGCTGCCAGTGTCGCCAACCAGGCGGCCCCCAGCTTCTCATCTGCCGGCAGCTCATCGGATGATCGCGGCAACAGCAGTCCCTGCAACCCGGGCTCCTCCAGCAATTTTTGACAGGACGAGAAATACTCGGGGCTGTCCTCCTGGTAGGCCCTTTTCTCCAGGCGTCCCAGCGCCCAGGCCAGCCCACCGACCCCCTCAGCCTTGATCAGTCCCTGTACTCTCTTAACCAGATGGTCGCCAATGGCCTTTTCCCTGCCTTGTTTGCCGCCAAAAAGATGCAGCAGGGGCAGGAACTCATCGAGCGCCTCACGGTTGCCCAGGTAGGAAATCGCGTCAACGGCCGCCACCAGGACCTGGGTGTCATATGCCCCGGGAGAAGAAAGGACCTCCAGGAGAGCTTCGAGTGCATCCGGATCTTTCCCCTGGGCGAGGGTGCTGAGTCCTGCTATGGCTGTCATTTGCAGCCCGGAATCTGCTGATTTTTTTAACAGCTCCGCGTGGAAGGTTCGCAAGACTGCAAGCACAGTGCCATCTTCGGGGCGGGCATTCAAAGCCGCCGCGCAAGCCATTCGCAATTTGAGCGTCCCTGGAGCCGGGGCTTGCGGAGCATCCCGAAAGCGCTCCATAAACAGGCTGGCAGAAACCAGGTCAAGAGAGCCCTTGAGGAGGTGTCCCAGGGCCTGGATTGACTCGGACTGGAGCTCGAGGTCAGCGAGAAACTCGGGGCTGTTCAGGATCGAATCAAGGATCTTCTTGGCACCTGTAATTTTAAAGGCACCCGCCGCCTTGACCAATTCAAGCAGCTCTGCCCTCCAGCCAAGGTAGCCGACACTCTCGGAAACAGCTGGGCGTACCTGCCAGAGCCGCTGGGCCCGCTGAATCGTAAAATCACTGATTTCCCGGCGCATCTCGACATCTGACTCCGACAGGAAGGGCTGGAAATGACGTAAAGAAATCAGCGCCTGCCTGCGGACTTCCGGTTGCTCGTATCCCGGCTCAGCTCCTGCCTTGATGATTTGCAGAAGGTGCTCACAGGCACGGGACTGGAGCTCGAGGCGGAGCTTGTCCTGCTCTGCAACATTCGTCCCCGCGAACCTGGCACCACGCAGCCACCCGGCATAATCACCAAGCGCCTCGACGGCAGCCACCCTGTGCTCGAGTGTATAAGCCGACTGGAGGGTCGCCTGCATCTCGGCAAGGAGCCTTTCATAATCACCTGTTTCCCGGAACCGCTTCAGGCTCTCCTTCCAATTAGAGGCATTGTCCTGGCTCAGCTTCTTCTGGACCTCTACGAAAATATCCGGAAGTGAACGTTCCTGGTGCTGCTTCCACCAGAGGCTCCAGCCCTTAGGGGTTGGGAAGCCGATCCTCAGCCTGGCTCTGAGTTCCTTGAGGTAAAGAGGAGTAGAACCCGGGTACTTCTCCTGGTTAAGAACCATTCCCGCAATTACATGGGAGAGGAAGCTCTTGCCATCAGCGGCCCAGAGTATCTTACTGACGTCCTCCAGGAGAGCCTGGGCTGGTGGAGGATTGTGCTCCACCATTTCACACAAGCGCCGCAGGGCAGAAACCGGCTTGCTCCTCGTCCCGTTCCCCGAAGGCCCGAAGCCGCTCCTTTGTTCCAGCTCGACAAAGGCCGTAACCGCCTTGACCACCGATTTTCGAAACACCGGGCTGCCGACACCGAGCAAAGGCAACAGCATGTCATCAAAGCCGGCTGATGGCTCCGAATCACCCCGGATCTCCAGGGTGATAGCACCGATTATCCTCAGGGCAGCAACACTGCGGGCAGGTGCCCGGTTCAGCTTCGTGTCAGAAAAATAGGCTGGCTCAAGAACCGCCGAGAGAAACTTCCTGCAGGGACCGGAAGGTCTCCTCTTCTCCTTTGCCATACGCTCGATGAGCTTATAGGCCTCCAGTTCACCCAGCCTGGAATCATTCCCGGCAAGCTTGAGAACATCAAGATTGAGATCTCCTGCCAACTCCGACAAGCCCTTAAAACCGGGATCTTCCAACTCCTGGGAGGCGGATACAGGCAGAGCCGGCGCCAACCCCATTGCCGGGATGCAAGCAAAGAGCAGGACCAGGATTCGAGATTGAACCACCAGGAGCCTCATAGAATTCTCTATCGGTTTTCAAAGCCGTGCACACGACTGCAGCGGCAACCAAATACTGCCGGGCTTCACCTGCTCCGGAATCAATGAACAATACCCAGGCAAGCTGGAGGGCAAACGCATCAATTGCAGGGTGGAGCGGATAAAACAACTACTCGGCGGAAACAGAATTCAACCATCGCCCGTTCCCCCGGCCGGGAAACATGAGTACTCGGCAACAGAATCAATTCCCCCGGGTTCTTCCACCTGCAAATCTGGAACAGACGGCCCCGAGGGTTGAGATTATAGTCCCCTATCCACGAAGTGTCCACGACTCACACTCGTGATCGACGTGCCCGACCTACAAACCCGCCCCAAATCCCGTTGAGGAATCAGGCTCGGGATCTCCAGAAGGCTCTTCCTCTTCCTCTTCCTCTTCTTCTTCTTCTTCTTCTTCTTCT
>CAJWZY010000044.1 GCA_913050545.1 uncultured bacterium
CGGAAATATTTCGCAGCCGTTCTCGAAAAGAACCCGGCCCACACCGAGGCGACCCTGAATCTCGCCAATACCTGGGTCCAGGCAGGTGAATTTGAAACCGCTGCAGATGTCTACCGGAAGGCTCTTCAGCACGACACCGGGTCAGCCGCATTGAAAAGAATGCTCGGCCTGGCGCTGTTCAGGAGCGGCAAGGTAGAAGAATCCATCCTGGCCCACGAGGAGGCCATCCGGCTCGACCCCCTTGACCTCGATGCGCACCGCAACCTGGCGATCATCCTCATCTCATCCGGAGACCACCGGCGGGCAGCCGCAATCTCTGAAGCCGGCCTCAGCGCCGGGCTCAAAAGCGGTCTCAAGAACAGTCCCGTGCAGGCCGGGTTGCTCAACACCCACGGGATGGCCCTCTGGAAGCTCGGTGAAAAAACCAGGGCGGAGGGGGAGCTCAAAAAAGCCATCGCAGCCGATCCGGGTTTCGACCGTCCCTACCTGAATCTCTCCAGGTTGCTGGTAGAGCAAGGCAGGACCCGCGAGGCCACCGCGGTGCTGGGCGCACTCCTGCAGCTGGTGCCCGGACATCAGCAGGCTGCCGAAATGCTCCAGCAGCTCGAATCCTCAAAACCCTGAGCTGCCCTTCAACCTGAGACCATTCCCCCGTCGACCACAAGCGTCTGGCCGGTGATATAGGAAGCTGCCCCGGAGGCGAGAAAGGCGACTGCGCCGGCAATGTCCCCCGGCTCGGCGATGCGCTTGAGCGGAATCCCCTGCAGCATGCGCTGCTCCATGCCCTCATCTTTCCAGAGCGCCTCGCTGAAGCGGGTACGAACCAGCCCGGGAGCCACCCCGTTCACCCGGATCCCTTCAGGAGCCAGCTCAGCAGCCAGGCTCCTGGTGAGACAATTGACCGCGGCCTTGCTGACTCCATACGCGCCGAGGCCCTGCATCGCCTTTTCAGCGGCGATCGTGGAGATGTTGATAATCGCCCCGCCGCCACCGAGCTCACGCATTCTTCGGATTCCCTCTCTCGCCACCAGCAGGTAGCCGCGAAGATTGGTATCGAGGATCTTGTCAAACAGAGCGAGGTCGATTTCCGCCAGCGGATCCATGCAGGGGTTGGTGGCGGCGTTGTTGACAACGATATCTATCGCGCCAAATCTCTCGAGGGCGAGGTCGAAGGCTGCCCGCATATCGCTCTCGCTCGAAGAATGCGCCGCATAAACAGCGACATTGTCATAGCCGTCTCCCTCGAGCTCCCTGTGGGCCTCATCGAGACCTTCCTGCTTCCTCGCCGTGATTACAACGGAAGCCCCGCGCTCGAGCATCCTGCGGCAGGAGGCCAGTCCGATCCCCCTGCTGGCGCCGGTCACCAGGGCGACCTTACCTTGAAGACTGAAGGCTGATTCGTTCATCGGCAAATGCTGTATCTATAACTGGAATTTCAGTTCGCCAGAACCGGGGTTTCGCGATAGCATCCTGCTGTCACGGCCCGCTTGCGGCCGGGCCTGTTCCAACCTGTAGAGAGACCAAACCCATGAAGACGGGATTCTATACCTTTTCTTTCCTTCTTTGTACTGCACTGGGCCTGCTGTGCCCACCGCCTGCCGAGGCCGCCGGCGATGCCTTCCGCCCCGGGCAGGTCATCCGCTACGAGGGCAAGACTCGAATCTCCCAGGTGGTCGGAGAGGAAAAACCCCAGGGCGACTCTTTTAAAGGCACGCTGCTGTCCATCAGCGAAACCTCCCCGAAGGGTGTAAATACAATTCTCGCCGTGCGGGAGCTCGTACCCGAAGGTGGAGAGGGCAGCCCCATCGCCTGCTTCGACATTCTCGAATCCGGCAGGAAGTATGGCCTCAAGGCACGCGAGACGGCGACCGAGCTCGAAAACGCCCACCAGATGATTGGAATCTACCTCCCCCTGCGCCTGCAGATACCCCCGGTAAAACCAGGCAACCACGAGGTGCTGATCCTCAACCAGATCCCGGTCAGCATCGAGTGCTCCCGGAGCTACAGCAGGGATGCCGACGAGGGCCAGGTGGTCTCAACGATGAGCAATGCCGGGAAGGTCTCCTTTGATTTCAGGGGCAACAAGGCAACTCTGAACAGCTGGAAAGAGTCCTATACCAGCAGCAGGAAAACAGGGCTCGTCAGCAGGATCAGCATCGACTACGAGATGTCAGTGACCATCAATGGAAACAAGATAACCCTCTCACTGGACTGCGACCTCGAGGCAAAGGAGGTCACCACCCTGGAGAAGACCCCACTGCTGCAGGAGGGACTGGCCGCCTTCAGAAAAAGCGCCGGCGCATTCAAGGGTATGAAACCCTCCAGCGAAACCCGCCCCCTGGTCGATGAGACCGGGAAGCTCCTCGACAAGTCACCCTGGTCGGCGCTGGCAAGAGCGGCACGAACGCAGCTCGGCGGGTTTGTCGAGACCTTCGAAGCTGACGATGCCGGTAAGATCCTGGCAAAAATCCTGGGGAAGCCGGCGCCTGACTTCACCCTCGCCGGACTTGACGGCAAGCAGGTCAACTTCAGGAAGGAGACTGCGGGCAAGGTTACCCTGCTGAGCTTCTGGGGCTATGGCTGAGGACCCTGTCGTAAGGAGGCTCCTTACCTGACAAAGCTGCAAGAGAAGTACGGCAAAAATGGATTCAATGTGATCGCGGTCAACGACTGGGACGAGGACGCGGCGACGGTCGGCAAGTTCGCCACCCAGTCCAAGCTCACCCACAAGATCCTGCTGATGGGCGGCAAGATCAGCCCTGAGCTCTACGGGGTGACGTCCTCTCCCACCAGCTTCTGGATTGATCACAAGGGCATCGTTCGCGGCCGGTCGGTTGGCTTCAACGTCGCCCACGTGCCGAAGATGGAGCAGAAGATCGAGAAGATGCTGGCCGAGATGAAGGGCAAATAAGAGTCCGCGGCCCTACCACTGCGGATGGGCCGCCTTCATCCGGACAGCGAGAAGAGGGTCAAGCATGGGCACTCCCCCCATGACCACACCCCTGGCTCCTGCATCAAAGAAGGGCCCGGGATCTTCAACACCGGTAACACCTCCCACCGCGATGGTCTCCACGCCGAGGTCCTGGCTGCGGGAACACTTCACCGCGGCCGTGACATTGGATACCGCCGCAGGGTGAATCGCCTTACCGAGAATCCCCACTCGCTCATAATCTCCGAAGACCGGTTGATCGTCAGCACCAAGCACCCGCCTCGACACTCCGTTGACCAGCACCACCCCATCGGCGCTGCCCGATACCGCCCGGTAGAAATTCCCGAGCCGGCGGTGGTCGCTGAAATGCCCGCTCTTGATCAACAGCGGGGTCGAGGGAAGAACATCCCGCAGGGCTGCCGCCAGCCGCCCCGAGGCGCCCGGGTCCTGGTAGATCGACCCCTCCGCCGTGCAGACATTCGGACAGGAAAAGTTGGCCTCGACAATACCGGCGCCGGCCTCGCTCGCCCAGCGGGCACAACGGCAGAAGTCCTCCACGAGGGACTCCTCACCGCCCCCCTCCTGTGGGGTACCGACAACACTGACCACCAGCACCTGGCCGCGCCGGATCCTGCTGTGCGCACGGCTCACATCCCTGCGCCACACCTCCGGAGGCTGCGAGGGCATCCCGAAGCAGACGGCGGAGGTCACCTCTGCCGGATCACGCGGGCGCCGGCGGGCGATCCGCAGGATCTCGTCGGAGCCGGACTCGAGGTCTTTTTCTGACTCGACAAAGACCCAGTTGGGAAGCGGGTAGCAGGGTCTCGCCCTGCTGCGAACCGTCTTGTAGGTCAGCACATCGAAACCCAGCCGCGAATAACACTCGACCCATTTTGAATTGAGCAGGATGCCCGCCGCCACGCCCAGGCGGGAGCTGACCCGGCTGCCGAAGAAGTCCTTGAGAGGCGTATCGACAATAGCCGGGAAAGACCCGCTGAAGGACGGGCCGCGCTCATAATTCCAGCGGTAGGATCTGTCGCGTCGGTAGGTTTCCATTTTCAGATCTCTTCTCCGGCCTCCCCGTCCTCAGTCCTCTCCTGGAAAGCTGAAGCCGAGAAGGCTCCCCGACATTGTACCGAGAACCAGGCGTCCCCCGGCAGCCGAAGGAGAGGAATAGAGCTGCAGGTCTTCCTCTTCGCCCTGTATTTTCCCGATCGACAGGTCCCAGAGCCTGCGGCCGCTGGCCGGAGACAGCCCCTGGAGAACCCCCGCGGCAGATGCCACCACCAGGGACTTCTCTGCGGGATCCAGCAGGGGCGAAGAAACCACCGCCCCTGCGCCACAGGCCGCGCTCCAGAGGATCTCACCGGAACCGGGAGCGAGAGCATAAACCCTTCCATCCCGGCAACCTGCAAAGAGAGCCTTCCTTCCCGCCACCACCGCGGTCAGGACACCATCGGGCAGATCCCTGCGCCACACCTGCTTGCCCGAGGTGGCCGACAGGCAGAGAACCGCACCGGCTGGTTTCGCAGCACTCTCGGTAAAGTTCCCGTTGCCGAGTCCGAAGTAGACCCTATTACCCAGGCGAACAGGAGCTCCCCAGACCGGCAGGTTAACCGCCTTTCGCCAGGCGAACTCCCCCGATCCCCCCCTCAGGGCAAAGGCCTCGAACTTGCCGTAGCCCGAACCCGCATAGAGCAGTCCACCTGAAAGCAGCGGGGAGATGTCCACATGCAGACCCTCCTGGTGCCAGAGCTTGCGGCCGTCTGCAGCACCGAGACAATAGATCCCATCGTCCCCGGCGCCGAAGAACACCCGGCCACCGGCCACGTGGGGACTCGACTCGAGGTGGCTGGCGGTCGTGAAGCTCCAGAGCTTCTTTCCCGAGGCGGCATCGAAAGAATAGAGGCTGCATTCACTGTCCTGGTGGAATCCTTCCCCGACAAAAACCTGTCCATCTTTGACCGAGGGAGATGAAAAGACGGGGTATCGTGTCTTCGCCTCCCAGACCTGCTTACCTGTGGCCAGCTCGAAACAAACCAGCCGGCCGCTGGCACTGAAGACAGACTGCTCAGCAAGCCCCACAAATATCCTGGAGCCAACGATCGCCGGCGATGATGCGTAGGCCGGCGAGACATGGTCTTCGTTAAAAGACCTCCATTGCAGAGCAGGCCTGGAGGAGATCGAGGTGCCATCGAGGCAACCCCCACGAAAAGGACCTCCCCTGAAAGCCGGCCAGTCTTCGGCCGGAAGCGGCCGGGAGCCTGCAAGGAGTGAGAGGATGATAATGAGGAAGAATTGTTGATTCATGGGATCAGGAGACTCAACGATAGCCGCTCAGCCACTGCAGAGCGAGTACCAGCAATACCGCCAGCGCAAGGTAGGCCGTCCAGGGCCCCACCGCCGTCTGCCCCTCTACCAGTCCGCGGCCACCGCTGATCAAGGCGGCAAGCCGGGAAACAACTGCGTGGAGCCAGCCCGGCAGGTTCACCTCGAGGGGCTGGTGATCGACCTGGATCTCAGGAATGATCCCCCCATAGCGTTCGATGGCAGTGGCACGGTCGATACCCTCTGTGACGACCACCTTCTTTTTCACCTTTTCTCCAGCGGCAACGATCGAGACGAGGTGTTGGCCCGCTTTGCGGGCCTCGAGATCCCAGGCCACCCTGTACGCGGAGACCTCGGGGGCCGCGACATTCGGCTCAATCCTGCTGTACGGCGAACCGAGAACCTGCAGACCCGGGGGGGCATCGATCCTCGCGTAACGCAATCTTTGCGTCGCCCTGGCGGATCCCGGCTCCAGGAAGGCCGTCACCCTGAAGCGACTGCCGGGAGAAATCGGCTCGGCCGCAAAGCGGTCATTGACCCAGATGAATCCAAGACAGAGCGGCAGGAAAGTCCACGCGATGGGCCTCAGCAGAACCAGGAACCGGTCCGACTTCGCCGCAGCCATCCTGCGCCTGAGCTTAACGACGGTATTTTCCCTTCCGGCAGCCTGCGCCTGCTTCGTCTTCTTCCTGTACCAGCGCAGCCGGACCCGCATCCGCCGGAGCTTTCTCCTGTCGCTGGACAAGGCAAGAACACCGAGCGAGGCGAGCGCTCCCAGCAGGCTGGCCGCCAGGATGGAATTGAAGGGAGAAGCTCCCGCCAGTGGCCACCAGTCGAGCACCAGGCCGACCAGGCCGGCAAGCCTGGAGCTCAGCTCGCCCACCGAGACCATCAACAGGGAGGCCAGGATCGCGAAGACCAGGCCGAAAGCCGCCCGCCGCCCGGCCCCGGCTGGACTGGGAGCGCAATAAGGCTCCGGGCCCGGGTCCCATTCCCCTGGTTTCGAATCTTCATCTTCGCCGCCGGGGCTGCTCCCGATGCGAAGCTCTCCGGCATCAGCATCGAGAAAAGCATCGACCCCGGTATCGAGCAGCCGCCCCGCTCCTTCAATCACCACCGCGGGAATACCGAAATCCCTGCAGACGATCGCTCCATGGGAGAGACTGCCGCCTCGCTCGACGACCAGCCCGCCGCACGCGGCCAGCAAGGGAGTCCAGTCCGGATCCGTGGACTCGGCAACCAGCAGGTAGGGCCCCTCGAAGGGAGGCTTCTGCCGGGGCGATGAACAAACCCAGATTTTCCCCCTGGCGCTACCCGCCGAGATACCGTCACCGCGCAGAATTTCCCCGGCGACGGTCTCCCCGGCAGCTCCCCCGGTATTCTTCCCCTCCTCATTGCGTAAATCAGCAAGGGAACCCGCCGAGATCAACTCGGGAACCTGCAGGCTGCGCGATTCCCTTCGGAGCTTACGCCGGCGGCTGAAGGAGTCTCCCAGGGTTCTCGGCAGCCCCTGCTCACGGCTGTCGACTATTTCTTTAAGCTCACTGCGGTTGAGGTAAAAAACATTTCCGCCAAGAGCCAGTCTCTCATCCAGCTCAACCAGTACACGCCGGATGAGATCGTAACCGGCCATCCAGTAGAACTTGCCGTTTTCACGCCAGGGCAGCAAGCTCCGGGTCTCGCGCAGCAATTCCGCAAAAGGCTCAAGCGCATCGGGATGATCGCGGCGGAGAGTTTCGAGCACTTCGAGCTCAACGGCAGCCCGGCGGTCTGAGAGCGCCGCACGGCGGGCACGGAAATCCGCTTCGCTCCCGGCCAGCTCTTGCCCGAGAGCCGTCACCTTTTCCGGTTCTTCCCACCAGCGTTTTTCTTCGAGCTCCATTTCCTGGCCGCAGCGATGCCCGAATCGATCGAGAAAGTCCTGCAGGGCGGAAGCTGATTTCCCCACCTCGATGAAGCCCAGGGCCTGCTCAACGGCAAGATCCCCCTCAAGAGAGCCCAGGAGAGTGCGGGCTTCCACCGCTCCACGTTGAAATCCCAGGCATCTCTCCATGAGGTCCTCAAATTCACCGAGCGCCAGGCTGGCATAGAAGGAGAGCTTCAGAACCTGCGGGGCAAAATCACCCATCACCCGCCGAATCCGCTCCTCGAGAACATCGTAAAGTTCCTCGACCCCGAGCTTCTCAAGGTCGACGGAACGCTCATGGCTGAGCCAGGATTCATACCCGGGCAGCTCACCTGCGATAAATTTATCGAGCACCTGTTGCCGGCCGCGCTGCGCCTTGCTGGATGAGCGCACCATCTCAACGAGCGTGCGCAGCAGCTCCGGGGGTGATGCATCGCGGGTCTTCCACTGCCGGGGTGCCTCCTCGATGGCGGCCGGCCTGGCCTCGAGCTCCCTCTTGTCGTAGGAAAGGATCCCCCGGGAGTAAAACAACCCGGCACAACGTTCCGGGTCGGCAAAAATACGTCCACCGACCAATTCGAGGAAGCCCTCATTGTCCACCCGCGCCGAGGGGAAAAAGCCCAGGAGCCTGTAGAGCGTCCCGAAGCCGCCGCGGCCACTCATGAACTCCGACTGGATATCCCAGGTCATCGGCGTCGGGTTGGAGAGCGTTTCATCCAGGTTGTGACGAACCAGGATCCCGTCCTCCCCGAGCAGGCCCGCTGCCCGACGGAGCTCATCCTCGAGCAATTCGCCTGCCGCCTCTTTACGGATCTCCCTGACCTGCAGCAGCCAGAACTCATCCTCCACCCAGGCCCACTCGACATCGACCGGGTAGCCGAAGTCATCCTCGAGGCGCAGGCTCAAGCCGGCAAGCTCCCCGAGAGCCTCCAGGCCCAGGAGTCGCTCGCCGCTGCTCTGCTCCCGGATCACCTCCAGGGAACTTCTCGACAGGCGGTAGCTGTCGGGGGTGACCTCCCCGGACACGAGCGACTCTCCCAGCCCCTCCACCGCCTCGATGAGTAATTCTTCATCAGACCCGGGAGCCTTTGAAAACACGACCCCGGCGACCTCAGCCGGGCAAAGGACCTGCACCGTCACCGCGGTCCCCTCGAGCCCCAGGATCCCCTGCTCCCTGCGGTAGGTCTCGGCCCGGTCACTCGACCACGAATCAAATACCCTGAGAACCGCCGAATCGAGTTCTTCCCGGCTCGAGACCCCGAGGACCGTATCCATCATCCCCGGCATGCTGAGGGCGGCACCGGATCGAACAGCGAGCCGCAAGGATGAATCCTCACCACCGAGTTTCCCACCGCTGAGCTCTTCGATTCGGCCGAGACCGGCATCCAGCGCTTCGCGGAGTCCAGCGGGAGCCTCTCTCCCACCCTCAAAGTAGCTCCTGCAGAAGGCGGTCGACAGGGTGAATCCCGGGGGAACCCGGTAACCAGCCGCACAGAGGGCATGCAGGCCGGCCCCCTTGCCGCCGAACTCAGCCCGGCGGGCGAGGATCGCTTCCCGGTCACTGCCGAGCTCGCTTGCCCCGGTCTGGAAAAAAGGACTCTGCGGATTGCTCAATCTGCATCCTCCTGTCCTGCGCAGACCAGCTCGCCGGCGGAACGAAGGTAGACCCTGCCGTCGATGATGCTCACAGAAGAAAAAACCTGGGCGGTACCCAGCTCCAGGCTCCAGATTTCTTCGCCGAGCAGAGGATCGAGTGCCACGAGCCTGTCACCGTCGACAGCCACCATCATCCCCAATGCCAGGGCGGGCGGACTGTTCCAGGTCGATGAGGGAAGAAAGACCCTGTGCTCTTCTCCATTGGCGGGATCGAGGGAGGCCAGCTTCCCTCGATCGGCAACCAGGAGGAGCTTTTCAAACGAAGCTGAGCCCAGCCCCAGGTGGTCTTCCAGCCGGCGCGACCAGAGAAGTTCACCTCGATCCCCTGAGACAGCCTCCAGGCTTGTCGCCTGATCGCTGCCCCTGGTGATGTAGAGGATCCCTGCCGAGACCGCTACCGAGCTGATCGCCTGGTTTGACCCGGGAAATTCCCGCAGAGTTTCTCCTGAAGCTGCATCCAGCAGCAGGAGGAGCCCGCCGTGAGCGGCAAGCAGCTCCCTGCCGAGAGGACAGACTGCGGTGGCCTGCCCGAGGTCCCTTCGCTCCCAGGCGGTCTTCCCATCAGCCGGGTTGGCCAGCAGAAGAGCATCGCCGGCGGCCACAACAACACCCCCGTCAACCAGGCACAGGCCTCCCCTGCCGGGTCCCTCTACAGCCCTGGTCCAGGTCTGCCGGATCTTCAGCCCCGAGATTTCCAGGCCCAGCAACTCCCCGGCTCCCCGGGAAGCAGCCTCCCCTCCCAGGGCAAGGACCAGGCGACTGGCTGTTGAAACAGCCCCAGTCGGCATCCTGGCGAGGTCCATGCTGGCGACCAGCTCTCCTGTGTGTTCCAGGCAGAGAAGCCTCCCTCCCCCTGCGTGTTCCCCGAAAGTGATAATCATGCCGCCAAGGGGAATCACCGCCACGCCTTCGGCCGGATTGGAGGTGGGCATCTTTTTTCTCCACAGGATCCTGCCGGCAATCGGCCCCTGGCGTTGATCAGGATTCCCGCTACGCCCCCCATCGGCTCTCGCTGCCACCCACCCCGCAGGCCCTTCTTCCATTGCGGGTTCCGACAGGAGGAAAACCCTCTTCTGCCCTGCAACCAGGACCTTCCCATCTCGAAGCAAAGGCTGACTCAACCCCGGCGACAGCTCCGCTTTGGGAGGACCCAGGGTGACCCGCCAGTCTTCCCTGCCACGAATATGGGAAAAACGCGAAACTGCGCCTGTGGAAAGAACCACGTAACAGGCCGAAAGATCAGCCGTAAGACCAAGGGGCCTCGCGGGGGAATAGTCCTCCAGGTCGAGAGACTCGCCTGTGGAAGCATCCAGGATAGCCAGCTTGTTATCCGGGTCGAGAAAACCAAGCTTGCCCGCAAAGAGAACGACACTGTCGGCCTCGACCGTTCCCGGCCTCTCCCAGCGTTTCTCAAAGGAGCTGCCAATCATCTCGAAACAGGTAATTCCCCCTTCACGGCTCCCCAGCCCGGACCCGGCCATCAGCAGGTAAACCAGCCCCCGGTGAACACGGATCCCCGGCAACCGGTCCGTGAGCGCCAAACCCCCGATGGGTAAGCTGGCTACCAGCTCCCCTGTTTCAATATCCAGGGCAGACAGGCTCTCCCCGAGGAGAAAACAATGCCCATTCTCATCACCGGAAAGTGTGACCACCCCTGCGGCCGGGAGCGAAACCTCCCAGGCTGGTGAAGATTTATCGAGGGACAGTCCAGGCAGGCTGAATGCCCGGAGAGAATCTTTACAGGTAATCACCGCCATCTCATCGATGACGACCGGGGGGAGGACAACCCCGTTGCCGAGCTGTGCCGTTGCCAGCAGTCCTCCCCGGCCCGCGTCAATGACCCTGAGGATCGCCCCCTCACCGCCGCCCGAAAGCGCCAGGAGAGAATCGGGGAGGTCGCGACCAGCGGCCTTGCGTTCGACCCTCCTCAGGGGAAACAACAGTTGTTCTCCTGGTCCAAGTCCGGTTTTCCAGAGTACTTCACCTGCACTGAGCGACTCACAGGAGATCACGCCCCTGTCCCCGTCCACCCTGAAAATATGTTCGGCAGTGAGGATGTCTTTGGCCCCGGGAGGAGGCGCCAGGGGATAGCTCTCCACGGTGACACCGAAAGATGGCCCCTGCACAGCGGGTCTCGACGAACTGTACCTCGAATCCCCCGCGGCAAAC
>CAJWZY010000045.1 GCA_913050545.1 uncultured bacterium
ACATCGAGCAGGAAATCCTTCCCGTGCTCGTATACCGCCGCTTCGTCAATCAGGATCTCATCGACGCTGGAGTCAAAAAGATCCCTCAGGGAACGAGTTACAAGGTCAGATTCCTGGAAAAGAAGACTCGGAGTTCTCCGCGTCTTCACTCGCTCAACAATATCGGTCCATGAGTCCATCAGGTGGTTGAAATCCTTCTCGATCAACTCAGCGGACTCTTCCTCCCCCGCGGTACGCACAATACAACCCATACCCGGTGGCGGGTCCAGGCTCGCCAGTTTCTTGCGCAGCGCACTGCGTTCGGAACCGTCACGGATCCGTTTTGAGACGCCAAACCGTTTGATTCCCGGCATCAGGACGAGGTACTTACCCGGCACGCTGACGTAGGTCGTAAGGCTCGGCCCCTTCATCCCGATGGAATCCTTGGAGATCTGGACAAGGATATCCTGCCCCTTTTTAAGAATATCCTGCATCTTCAGCTCGCGCGAACCCTCAACGCGTTCGGACAAGCGGTCTACCGGTACAACGGTAGACTCCTTGTAGACCGGGAGAACATCGGAGACGTGAAGGAAGCCATTACGCCCGATACCGATATCGATAAAGGCGGCCTGGATAGCGGGCTCGACGTTAACCACCCGCCCCTTGTAGATATTGCCGAGGTATTTCTTTTCAGCGGCGCGTTCATAGTAGAGCTGGTCAAGGCGACCATCTTCGAGAATTCCTATGCGGATTTCTTCGGGCTCGATGGCATTGACCAGGATCTTCCTGACCATGTTCGCCTTCTTGGCGGCCATCTCCTTACTGCCCGCGGATTCCCTTGTCCTTCCACGTGCAGAGGTCTTACCTCGCGAGCGGCCCCGGCCCGAGCTGCGGCCGCCAGCTCTCGACCTGCCCTTCTCGCCAGCAGGCCGGCGCCTGCCGCCGGTCTGTTTGCCCTCTCCGGCGGCACCCTCTGTGCGCCTGGCCGTGTCGCCAGTTTTCGCTGCGGCCTTTTTCTTTGCACCGCCACGACGACGGGAACGAGAGCGCCTGCGCGGCTTTTTTTCCTCAGCCTGCTCCTTCTGCCCCCTGGTCGAAGATGTTTTCCGCCCCCCGGAGGCAGTTTTTTCAGCAACGGCCCCTGACTCCACGGCAGGTTTCTTCCGACGCCTCGGCGGCCTGCGGCGGCTGGAAGATGTCGCCTCCTGCTTGCGAGGTTCTTTTGCGGCATCGCTGCCACTGCGTCGGCGCCCTCTTCCTTGCGCACCCGCAGCCGGTTTCTTGCGGTTGCCTGAGTCATCTCCAGCCCCAGATCCCCTGCCCGAGCGCTGCGAGCTCTTCTGCTCTTCGCTTGCCGGGCGCCGGGGCCTGCGAGTTCTTCTTCTACGGGTACCCTTCTCCCCATCTCCTCGCGTCCCCTCAGCCGCCCTGGCAGTTCCAGAAGCTTTCTTCTTCGCCCCGCCCCGACCGGAACCCGAGGAACGACCAGCTCCACTCGCGGTCGACCTGGTGCCTTGTCCTCGCCCACCTCCTGATCGCCTGCGACGGCGAGGACGAGAGTCATCGCCGGAGGATTTCTCACCCGTGGGTTTTGATCTTCTGCGAGAAGAGCCTTCACTCGTGGGCTTTGCTTTTCTGCGGGAGGAAGCAGGCTTGCCTCTTCCGGCCTTTTCACGAGCTGCGCCCAGACCGGCTCCGAACTCCGCGGCTGAACCGCCGGAGTCCTTTTTTTCAGTTTTTCTACGTATGGCCAAAACAGCCCCTTGGCTTTATTAATCGGGTTCTCGCACGCTGCAGATGGGAAACGAGACCCATTCGCAGCGCCATCTGCTCAATGATTGGCAACTGGTCTGCCCGGCCTTTGAGGACCACCAGAAAGCAGGCTGAGCTCAATGGGCGAAAACGAACCCGCCTTCGCGACTCAGACCCCTTGTTTTACTTGTTATTAAAAAAAAAACAACGGAAGACTTCTAATTCGAAGCTCTTCCGTTGTTCCGTAACCCATTTATTTATATGGATTTCAGTTATCAGCACCTGCTGGCGGCTCGCTGTCAGGCACCGATTTCTCATTCAGAAAGAAATCTGCTTCCCGGTGCTTGTTGATCCGGCTCCGGAAAAACTCCTTCTCATTTTTGGCATCCGTGAGAATCCGGGGAGTGATCAGGATCATCAATGACTCAATTTCCGCCTGGTCCTTATTCCAGGAGAACAGGCGCCCCATCAGGGGGATCCCGGCGAGAATAGGAATACTGGTCTTTACCTTCGAGCGCCGCTCTGTCTGCAGGCCGCCAATCACGGCCGTCTGCCCATCCCTTACCCGCATATAGGTAACGACTGTCTGGGCGGATTCCCTCGGCAGGTCAATAAAAGACTCCGTCTGGCTGCCGGGAGCTGAAAAAGCAAAACGTTCGAAACCGGCAATCGACGAGCTGGTTCCCGAAAGCGTTGAAACCTTTGGAATGATGCTCAGATTGATCTCATCGGTACCCGGCACCACGTGCGGAGTGATATAGAGAGTGAAACCAATATTGATCGGTGAGCGGTCGTTCTCCTCAATGGCGACGGTTACATTTCCGTTCTGGTCCTGCTGGATCTGCTGGATAGCGAAGGGGATCGTCTCGCCAACAAAGATAACGGCCGGGCGGTTGTCCAGCATCGTGAGGGTCGGCTCCTGGACAATCTTCGTACGCTCGTCATCCTTGACCATCCTGAGGAAGGCGTGCATCTGGGTGAGGTCAAGAACCCCGAGGGCCTGGAAGCCATTCACGCCAAGAGAATCAACTCCACCACTGCCGACGTTGAAAGGAAAGGTTCCCCCAAAGATACTCAGCGGGTCGCCGGAAAACTCGGGGTTCTCCCGCGGCACAGCGAAACGGGCAGAGGCCGTAAAGCCGTCCCTCTCCGGCGTGCTTGGATCATCGAACTTGATCCCCCGCTCAAGCAGGTCGGTGTTGGTGGTCCGGATGAACTTGACCTCGATGTGAACCTGGGCAGGCGCGACATCAAGGAGCTTGATGATCTTAGCCATCTCCTCGAGCTTCGGCCTGGTGTCCTTGACGATGATGGTGTTCGTACCCGAATCATAGGTCAGCTGGCCGCCATCATCGGTAACGATCTGGCGAAGAGCCTCATGCAGGGGGAACCCGGAACCCGCCTTGCTTTCAGCCTCAGCACCCGCGCTCATCCCGACAACCTCGTGGGCCAGGTTCTCAATATTAGCCATCCTGGCGACGTAGGGCTCTGAGGGACGAATGTAGCGCAGCTGGAAATGACGGGTTTCAAATTCCGTCTTGAGCGTATCCATATGAACAACACGAAGAATGCTGCTCTCGCCTCCACCCTCTCCGTTCACAACAACGTAGCCGGCCGTTTTCACAATCGTATCAAGCGCATCACGCCAGGGAACATTGTTCAGGCTGAAGCTGACCTTGCCCTCTACATCCTTGCCGATCACCACGTTCGCGCCTGCCTGCTTGGCGATCAGGTCGACCACCAGCTTCAGGTCCGCATCATTGAACTCCATGCTGACTGTCGGTGGCTGGGTGAGACGAATAAGCCTCCCGCTGACCCTGACAACCTTGCAGTTCGACTCACGAGCGATGATCTCGAGCGCCTCGGACCAGTGGAGCTTCGCAACGCTCAGGGTCACCTTTTCTTTGACGTTCGAATCAGCGATGATGTTGACGCCCGACCTGGCGCTCAGGGCCTTCAAGGCGACGGCCAGGTCTTCATCCTTGTAATCCAGGCTCACATACCCGGCACCGAGGATCTCCTCCCCGGGCTTGGCATCGGAGCTGGCTATGTACTGTTCAAAAAGCCCGGAATTCCTGCCGGGTTTACCCTGGGCCAGGACAATCCCCGTGCAATTTACGAACATCAGGAGGAGAGCCGCGAGACCCCATTTCCTCAATTTCCACTTCATCATGATCTTTCCCTTCACTTGGTATTCCGGTTCCCGACCAGGAGAACCGGGATCTCCTCACCCTTGTATGCAAACTTAACCCGGTCGCTGGAAACCTCCAGCAGCCGGAAATCTGAAATCCTCTCACCAGGCCTTACCGGCCTGCCATCCACAACCGCAAGTCCCTGGCCCTCGCCAACGAGGATTCCGTTCACCGCCGGCCTCCTGCGTTCAAATTCGCGCCGGATCGCCGTGCGCCGGACCAGCTCACCACCTCTCCGTACAAGCTCAACTGCCACCGGGGCGTAATCAGAAGACAGGCTCCGCAACTTTCTGCAGCTTGCCACCACGGCCCCATTGAGTTGCTCGATCCCGGCATAATCACCAAGGTCAAACCTGGTCTGCATTGCAGAGAGGCCACTGACCGCCTGCTGGTAATGATGCCGCAGCAAGATCGAGTCCAGCTTCCCCTCCAGCCTCTGCAGACCCGAGCGTATATCCCTGTACTGCCTGCGGTGACGCGCCAGGACAATATTGTCCTCCTTGAGCGAGAGTCGTTCGATCCCGGACCAGGCCTCCGTCAAGCCCACCTCGTCACCAGCTGAATATGCTGAGTGGACTCTTTCGGCAAGTGTCCGGAACCTGCTGAGTGCCTCGACCTCCAGGTCTCTGCTCCCGGCGGCCTCTGCCTCCGGAGCTTTTCTTTCGGACTCGGGATTCGCAGGAGAAAGCAGCGGGAACGGATCACTGAAGGGGTCACGCCCCCGGGCACCCGGCAGCTCGAACGACTCAAGCTGGAGTGCCAGCTGGACAAAGCCGGTATCGGACCCATAAGGCGAAAGGGCAGGCAATTCCTGCACATCCTTGATAATGTTCCGGCCGCCCCGGGCTGCCCGGCGAAGACAGGAGAAAACCTGGTCGCGCTCGTTTGAAACAGCGTGAATCTCAGCCTCCAGCAAGGCAATCAATCCCTTGGGGCCACCAAGGTCCTTCGCCTCACGGTAGCTCTCCATCGCCTCTGCGTAGCGCTTCTGCCTGCGCAGACACAACCCCAGTGCCAGCCGATGCTGGGCCTCGTAGGGCTGCTCTGCAGCCATCACTCCGAGCTTCTTATAGGCATCGGAGATCCGGCCTTTCTCCCAGTTGCGAATCGCCTCCGAGCGAAGAGCTGTCATGCCTGATTCGCCCAGGAGATCGAAAGAACCCTCCTCCCCGGCCCTGAGGCCTTGGGACAGGAGAACGCCCCCCAGCAGGAACGCGATCTTGAATACAGTCGATTTCATTATTTTTGCCGATCTCACAGCTTCTCTTCAGCCCCCTTGAAGTAGGTATAGGTGCTGACGGTCAGGTCAATTTCCTTTACAGGGTTCCTGGCCAGCTCCAGCAACTCGCCATCCTCTTTCTCCCGCAGATCACCTTCGGGGAAGTCCCCCCTGGAACCCAGCGGTTTCAGGCTGACGGCATCGATCTTCAGGAACCGTTTATGGTTCTCGATGCGGCTCATAAACTGCAGGAGGTCGACAACAGAGCCCACGATCCGGAACCTGTAGCGATGGCGGACAAAGTTCTTCACCTTGCCTTCTTCCTTGTCGTCGCTGGGCCTTCCCGGGGACAGGTACTCGGCGCTCTTGATCAGGAGCTCGGTGTTACGTCGATACTCATCCATCACCCTCACAAAGGCATCGTGCTGTACATGTTCTTCGGCCGGGAGGATCTCTGCATAGCGATCGGTACTCTCGATCAGGCTGCTACGCTGCTCGAGCAGGTTCGGAATCGTCGCGATCTTTCCCTGCAGCAGGTTCTCCTCGGCAGCACAGGAATCGAGCTCGACCAGGACAGAGGCACGCTCACCCAGCTTCGAATAAACGAGGAAGCTCATCCCTGCACAAAACAGGAAGCCGGCACCTGCCAGCAGGGCCACCTTCTGTTTCTGGTTTAAATTGAAAATAAAATTGCGCATTTCTCAGGTCTCCGTCTTCGTGCTGGCCTGCGGCTTTCTCAGGTCCAGCCGTATGGTGAAACGAAGGTTATTCGGCTCCCGGTAGCCATCAAGAACCACCGAACGCCACTCGGGGCGGCTGATGCTCTGAAAGTCGGAATAGAAATTCCCCGGCTTCAAAGATTCATCGAGAAAATCGAGATAGAACTCATCCGCCCCCTTCAGCTTCTCGCGGAAAGCTGTCATTCTCCCCACCTGGCTGCCGGCTGAATAGCACAGCAGCCTCAGGTGCCCACCACTGTCCGGCGCATCTCCTGCCCCCGGCCTTGCAGCCGGGTCACGCTCCTGCATATCAAGCCTGACGATCCAGACATGCCCCGGAGTCAGGCGCACCAGCTCGGTGAGTTTCCTGGACCAGAGAATGCGGTTTGTCTTGATGCTGATGATCGCTCGCTCTCTCTCCTTGTAGTCGCTGATCTCATCCTGGAGTGAATCAACCTTCCTGGCTTCCGCCTTGAGGCCAACAAGCTCCTGCCGCTTCACCCCAAGCTCCTCCCGGATCCCGGAGGTTTCAAAGACGAGGAAGCCCCAGCAGGCCAGCACCAGCACAGCGAACCCGGCAACCGAAGCTCCCAGCAGAAGCTTCATCCTGGGGTCCATCCCGGTGCGTCGCAGCTCGGGGGGTAAGAGATTGATTCTAACTTTCACGGTAATTTTCCTGTCCTGCTCAATAATCCAGAACGCGTGAGGCCAGCCCGACCGCCACAGCCAGCCCGGAAGCATTTACGGTTTCGAGGCTGAGATTGTCGGCTCCCTCCGCCACGCCGATCCCCTCCAGGGGGTTCCATTCCTTCACCTCCCTGCAGAAGACCTGCTCAAAGGCGTCTGAAAGCCCGGGAAGATGAGCGCTGCCACCGGAGATCCACACGGAATCGACCGTCCGGTCGTGATGATTTTCAAAATAATCAACCGATGCGTGAACCTCCGCGACCAGGTCACCGACCACAGAGGAGAGACAATCCCTCACCTCGCAATCATCCCCGGCCGGGTCCCGTTTGATGCTGTCACCCTCCTGCTGGTCCACTCCCATCCGGCGCGAAATGGCATCAGTGAAATCTTTACCGGCAAGGTAGATCTCCCTGGAAAAAGAAGAGCTGCCAGCTTCGATAATATTGACACTGGTCTTTGATGCGCCCACATCGACAAGGGCCTTCACCCCGGCGAGCTCCCCGGCGGTGGACTTCGACGAAGCATAGAGCTCAAAAGCGCTCCCGAGAGCAAAACCATCCACATCGACAGCCAGGGGGGTGAGGGCTGCAGCGCGCACAACACCCAGCAACTCGTTGAGAACCTCTTTCTTCGCAGCCACCAGGAGAACCTGCATCTCATCGGCTTCTTCCTCGCCACTGGTGGACTCGCCGTTGTCGAGCCGGGCACAATCGAGCGCCACCTCATCGAGCTCGAACGGGATGTGCTTGCCGGCCTCGTACTTCATGGAGCTGAGCAGGTCATCCTCGCTCATCTTCGGCATCGCTATATAGCGGACAATCACTGACTGCCCGGAGAGGGATACCGCGACATTCCTGGTCTTGATTCCCGCGCCGGCAAAGAGATTCCTGATCGCCTGCGGCAATTCAGCCGGGTCGACCGCCGGCATGGTAGCCAGGGCATTCACCTGTGGACCATCGACAGATTCGACCAGCTCGATGGCCTTGATCTCGTGGCAGCCTATATCCAGCCCGACAAGGCTATTCCTGGTAAACATTTCAACTCCCGCATATTTGTAACTGACCCGTGGTGCGTCTACCTTCGATAATCCGCACCCGTGTATAAGAGGTAGCAACTACCGTGCTAAGCCCTCGAAATCACCGGATCACAGAGCTGAGATGGATATGCAAACCACTCTGCCAAAAGAACTTACCAACTATAAATTCTTTTAATTTTACCGGGATGGGGTAACCGGGGAGGTGATGCGACAGGTAAAAAGAGGGTGAACCCGGTAAAAATGCCCGACTCCCTGCCTGCCCATGTGCCGCCCAGTGTCAGTTCAGAAGAAATCCGGCAACAGTTTACTGGCCCTTCGGGAAAGAAGAACCTCGCTTTCACTTGCCTGCTCGGAATTGAGACATTGTTCGGCAACCTCGCTGGCCTCCGTGATGGTGACCTGCCGGATAATGCGCTTAACCGTCGGGATGGCAATGGGACTGAGACTGAAGTGCCTCAGGCCGAGTCCCATGAGCAGCAGAACATAGGCCGGCTCACTGCACATCTCGCCACAGATTGAGACCTGGATGCCGGCCCGGTTGCTGGCTGCAATCACCTCCTTGATGAGGCGGAGAATACCCGGATGGGCCGGCTGGTAGAGATGGGCAACGTGTTCATTCACCCTGTCAACCGCGAGCGAATACTGCACAAGGTCATTGGTGCCGATACTGAAAAAATCAACCTCGTCAGCAACCCTGTCGATGATGAGTGCGATCGATGGGACCTCGACCATGATGCCGACAGGAACCCGGGGCGCCATCTCAATGCCCTCCCGGGTCAGCTCCTCGCGCACATCCGCAATGATTTCCTTTGCATGGCGGAGCTCCTCGACGGTTGAGATCATCGGCAACATGATCTTCACCGGCCCATAGACGGAGACTCTCAGCGCCGCCCTCACCTGGCCCCTGAAGAGCTCGGGCTTCTGCAGGCAGAGCCGAATCGAACGGCAACCGAGAAAAGGGTTCGGCTCCTCAAAACCGACGAACTCCTCGTGAAACTTGTCGGCACCCGCATCCAGGGTCCTGATGACCAGCTCCCTTCCGCGAAGGGCCTTGACCGCCTTGCGGTAGGTCTTCAGGTGCATTTCCTCATCCGGCACACCACTCTCATAAAGGAACTCGGTCCTGTAGAGACCGACCCCCCTGGCTCCCCACTCCAGGGCGGTGGAGATCTCCTCGGGCAGCTCGATATTCGCCGACAGGGTTATTTCGTAGCCATCGAGTGTCTCCGCCGGCCAGCTGATCTCTTCCTGCAGCTCGTTGAAAAATCTCTCGGAGTATTTTGCTTTCCTCCGGTAGGCCGACAGAACCTTCCCGTCAGGATTTACAATAACCTCCCCCGCGTAGCCATCGATGACCAGCGTGTCACCATTGGCAACCTTGCGGGAGATTTCCTTCAACCCCACCACGGCGGGAACCTGCAGGGCCCGGGCCATGATCGCCGTGTGAGAAGTACGGCCCCCGACATCTACAGCAAAACCGACAACCTTCTCCTTGGCCAGGGAGGCTGTCTGGCTGGGGGTCAGGTTATGAGAAACGATCACCACGTCTTCGTCGAAGATCTGGCGCTTCTCCCGCCTCTTCCCCAGCAGAAGAAGCAGCAATTTCCGCTCGATGTCCTTGATGTCGTGAGCTCTCTCAGCAAGGTATTCCGATTCCATCTTTTCAAACCGGCCGTGATACTCCCCCAGCACGACAGACACCGAGTAGGCGGCTGAATAAAGATCCTCCTCGATGCGGGCCAGCACATCGCGATGGAGCCCGGGATCTTTCATCATGTCCCGGTGGGTCTGGAGAACCTGCTTGGCGATCATCAGCTCATCGCCGAGAGAACCAATCTGCGCATCAAGATCGCGCGCAGCACGGCGCGTCGCTCTCTCAAAGCGCCTGACCTCACTCTCGATCTTGTCCTTGCTGATAAACCGATGATGAATCCTGAGATCATCAGCCCGCAGGATAACCACGCTGGCGATGGAGATTCCCGGCGAAACAGGAATGCCCTTGATCGTTTCCATTACTCTTCGTCGAACTTGCGTTCAAAAAGGGCGACGATGGCCTCTACGGCCTCTTCTGCATCAATGCCATCGACCTTCAGACACAGATCCGCTCCACACTCCGCCCCCATGCTCATGATGCCAAGGATGCTCTTGGCATCGACAAATTCCTCACCACCCTCTCGACCCAGATGAACTGCTGAGTCGAACCGGGCAGCGGTCTGAACCAGGGCGGTAGACGCACGGGCATGAAGCCCGTATTTGTTAGAAACCTTGATCTTGAGTTCTACTTCCATTTTCTGACTATTCATTTCCCAGGTGTTCGTATTGCTGCCCCGTATCCCGGCCTGCCCTTAACACAGCTGCCGGATCAGGTCTCCACCGCCCCCCCGGAGGCGGCGCCGTCACCCGCAGCTGGATCCTTCAGAAATTCATCATAAATAACCCGGGCCAGGGAATCGGAATCATGCCTGGCCAATCCCTCTTCATCGTGAGCGCTCCAGCTTCCTGCGCCAAGGGCTTCTTCCTTGTCGAAGAAATCGTCGGTAATCAACCGAACCGACTGGAACTCGGGCTGACCGTTCAGATCACAGGCAACGGCTTCCGCGCCCGCATCCTGGTAGCGCTCGATAATATCTGCCGGAACCAGGCCATTGTGCGCAACAACTGCATCTGGGAAACCTCCCCCTACATGCAGGCGCAGGGCCTCGAGGTGGTCACAGAGAGTATAGCCATCCGTCTCTCCCGGCTGCGTCATGATATTACAGATATAGACACGCTGGCGGCCGGTAGCATTGATCGACTCCATCAGTCCATCAATCAGCAGGTTGGGAATCACGCTGGTATAGAGACTGCCAGGTCCGAAGATGAAGAGATCGGCTTCATTGACTGCGGATCGAATCTCCTGCGACATGGTGACTGGATAGGGTCGAATCTCGACCGTCTGAATCTTCTTGGAGCTCCGCGCAATCTGCACCTCTCCAGTACTCTTGGACCCATCAGGATGCTGGGCCACGAGGGACACCTTGG
>CAJWZY010000046.1 GCA_913050545.1 uncultured bacterium
CGGGTCACGCCCCAGGCCCTTCAGCTCACCGGCCTGGCCATGGACATCGAGGCTCTCCCCGGCGCTTTCCCAGACCACGACAGCCCTCGTTCCCGGAGGCTGCTGGAAGGTATTGTAGACCACCCTGGCACCGTCAAGAATGAGGCCGTGACTGGAAGCAGAGAAGCCCGGTCCTACACCAAGACGGTGGATCCGGGAGACGGCAACCGATTCAACGATATCCCAGAGGAAGGGACCCGTCGTAACACTGGGGTTGACTCCCTGGCTCCTGATTCGCGATGACGGGGAAAACTCGATACGGATCCGGCCATTTGCCGCACCCCCGCCCAGGCCACCAAATGCCGTCCCGGTAAGGGCCGGTGGAGAAGCCTGGCTGGCACGAATATTACCCTCGTAGAGGCGAATACCTGAAGAGAAGTAGGGAGGGAGCCTGTTAGCCTGTCCAGCGCTGACGTCAGCCTGGAACCCGTTCTCTATCGTGATCGTGTTCTTGACCTGGAGGAAAACCGTTCCCCCGGCCCCGGCTCCACCATTACCAGCAAGATCAATCGACTGGTAAGCATCTCCCCCGCGGGCAAGAAGGCTCGAGGTTGAGCGCAGGTACAGGTCATTGGCAACGATATTGATAATACCTCCGCCACCTCCACCACCGGTTCCGGGGGCGTAGAGGGCCTCGCCCTTGTAAGGGTAAGTCCCGGAGATACTCCCGTTCTGGTAGGTACGGCTGACATTGGCGCTGGCACCACCACCGCCTCCACCGAGGCCACCGACAAGCGCCAACCCGATAATGACATTGTTGAGATAGAGACGCTGGTCCCTGAAGTTGACCAGGTCACCACCCTGTCCGATCAGGTTATTGGGGTTACCACCACCACCGGGCAGGAGAAGGACAGATCCATCGCTGCCGGCTCTCAGGTTTCCACCTCCACCGCCACCTCCACCGGACTCGAAGCAGTCGATTCCGCAGAAACGGCCGCCGAGGCTTGTTCCTCCGGTCGACCCGGAGACCTGGGGATTCAGGATTCCGAAGTTGTTGGCCGTCTCGATGATATTGGGAAGGAGCGAGTCACTCGCATCCACCACCCGGATATTGTTGATATTTACATCAAAGTTGGTGACCATCCCCCCATCACCTCCACTTCCACCACCGGCACCGGGAACACCTCCCATTCCGTAGGACGGCAGGCTGCCACCCTCGGTAAACCGAAGTGCACCACCGACACCACCAGAGGCATCGATGGTTCCGGAAATTTCCGCGTAGTCCCTGACCGAGATCCGAAGGGGATTCGGGCCGATAGCTCTCAGGACAACGTCCTCGTCGATAATGAGCGAGGAGAGGTCCATGAAACCGGGGTTGTTATCCGAAGCGCGGGTCTCCTTGACGATATTGCCAACGGGAGAACGCAGGGTGCTCGAGGCTGTATCA
Source organism: uncultured bacterium (assembly GCA_913050545.1). GTDB lineage: Bacteria > Planctomycetota > UBA8108 > UBA8108 > UBA8108 > UBA8108. Next base: position 1,427 of record CAJWZY010000046.1, read on the forward strand.
AAGACCCAGACCGAAACGGGTCGCCCGGTCTGCTCATCGCTGAGCGGGGCCCCCGTATCAGGATCGAGGCTTTGAATAAAGCGCAGGTGAACCACTCCGTCTCTTCCGCGACCGAACTCCGGCTCTGCAGGCGCCTCGATAAAGCCACCGTTCATCAGGACGGTCGGATCGTCTGCGGGCTCGATGGTGCTTGGCGAGATGAATACCGAGGTTCCGCTCGAATGCGACACCCTGGTGCCTTCGATTGCACGGGTCAAGCCGGTGAAGGTGTTGGCCGTCTTGCCACCGTAACCGATAACCTCTTCATCTATCTTCACCTTGCCTGAATTCGGGAACGCCTGGGTCGACTGAACCCGGATCGTCTGGTTGCGGTTATTGGAACCGCTCAGAGTGGAGGTGAGCCTGGTGGAGGCCTGGAGGGTCATGCAGAAAGGTGTTCCACCTGTTCCACTCTCGAGGCGAATATATCCATCGCCACCCTTACCGGCTCCTCCTGTACGGTTCTGGCCATTGGAGGGACCACCTGTCCCGGCGGTTCCACCCCGAACCTGCAGGCTGTCACAGGTGCTTACATCCACACTTCCAGTAGCACGCAGGTGAATAGATCCACCACTGCCGCCACCACCCGCTCCACCATTGGTCGTTCCCGCGGGAGCCTCTCCTGGAGGCACCCGGCCTGAGCCACCCAGGCCGCCATTGGACTGGATCGAACCGATTACGACGACTCCGCCGCGCGCGGTCAGCCTCAAGGAGCCTCCGCCACCACCACCTCCCGCACCACCCGTCGCGGCAAACTCACCGCCGGTTACTCGGGAAAGACTGGCCCCACCGCCACCGCCGCCCGACCCGGTGGTCAGGGGAGTGAGCAGGGCGTTTCCACGTATCACCCCACCACGACCAACGCGAGGCGCGGAAAAATTGGGGATATTGGGGTTGCCGTAATTACCATCGCCACCGGCTTCCCTGTGGCCACCGCCTCCGCCGGGAGCACCAGCAAAGGTTGAGCTCCGGGCCTGGTCAGGATTGACGGCTGCCGGGGTCGTTCCTCCAGCGCCTCCGCCATTAGCTCCGGCCGTGGCCGGCTCGAGAAGACGGACAGTCGCCCCTGTATTCAGCTGCATGAGGGCGCCATCGCCTCCATCGCCGCCGCCGGCGGTTCCATCTCCACCCTGGCCACCCACCAGGGAGCCATTCGCACCATCTCCACCATTGAGATCGAGAGCTCCCATGACGGTAAACACCGGGTCTGTGTCAGACGCCGTGTTGCCGCCACCGGAAACCCGCATCACGAGGGGGCGCTCCCCCTGCACGAAGACAGTGGTCTGCGGCGCGACAGTGAAGGTCGCAAAATGGAATTCATCGACTTCCTCACCGGGATTCGTGACCTGGTTACCATCGGGACTCCCATTATCGGTGAGGATATAGGATCTCGCTTCTTCGGCAATAATCGCCGGCTCTCCCTCGAGGGCAACATTCCTCAGGAGAACATGGTAAATGTCGACACGGTCGGTATCGATCAGGTAGTACTGGCCGGTGATCGTATCGGGATCGATGAAATCATCTACTGGCTGAATCTCGAGGAAGACCTGTGCCTGGCCTTCACCAAACTGGTAAACATCATTGGTGCTCGTCTCGCCCTCGAGGAGACCGGGGTTATAAGGTGCTCCCCAGCTCGCGTCTGTCAGGTTGATATTCTGGCCGAAATTGTTATCAAAAGACTCCTCCACCTCACCTGAGCGCCATTCGGAGACAACATCTTCAGGACGGTCCTCGACCCAGTAATAGATAAACGAGGGCGCCTCATAGGCATGTTCGCTGAAGTCGCGCTCACCTGCATCGGGAATCGGCCGCACCCTGAAATGAATCTTCCAGTACCTGGGGGGAGTCACTCCACCTTCGATCGTCTCGTTCAGTTCCCTGAAGAGCGGATCACACTGGGCGTCCCAGACAAAGGTCCGGCGAAGTCCGCCTGAAGGAAGGAGCCTCCGGCCGGGGTATTGATGCTGGATGGTCCCACAGGTGATTTCGAATTTTCCATCGTTATCGGGGTCATCATCTCGAGGCTTGGCGGGGTTCCAGTCAAGCTCCGGCTGACCTGCGTCCACAGCCCATTCAAACTCCATGGTATAGGAGGCATCTACCACCAGTTCATAGCAGGTGTAGTCAACGCGTACAGGGCCGGTTGAAACGCCACTGGGAATTCTCATCCCGTTCACAACAGCACCGATCACCTCGATCAGGTTTTCATTGGCCACAGGGATCTCGACCCTGTTGGATACGCCTGCAGTACTCCTGGCAATAATTCCAAGGTTCTCGCGCGGAAAAGCGAACGGGAAGGAAACATTGTTATTTCCATTGGTTCCATCATTGAGAACAAAAGAAAACGACTCATACCCGGAAGGAGCCTCGCCGGGTACAAACCCACCCGAGCTGTTGTTATTGATGAAGGTGCTCGATGTCACGCGGACGCTGTTACCGCTGCCATCATCGATATCGAGATAGAGAACATCGGAGAGGTTGATTCCGTAAAGATTAACCCTGGTGTTCTCCTCGAACCGCGACAGCAGAGGAATGTAGACGGCGTATTCCGCATCTTCGTTTGCACCAAGGGTCACCGCGTAGATCGCCGGACAGGCATCGAAGCCGACCGCGCCGGCAGAAATCCCATGGCAGAGCAACTCGATGTTGCCGGAGGTCACACCGGTGGGAACAATGACTTCCAGGGAAGACTCAACCGTCTCGCTGTCGACATCAACCCTGCGGTTGACCACGCTCAACGGCATTCCTAGAATGGCCCCGCCGCCGGCTGAGAAGAGCACACGGTGGTCATCCATGTTGTCAGAGAAGTTGAACCCGTTGAGCTGGATAATCGTTCCAGGACAAAGCGGATCTTCAGCACTCCCACTGCCAACGCGCTCATAATTGAGCAGGACGCATGCGGTCAGGTCTTGAGGCTGTACCGGTTCCTGGGGCCCGAACGGATTCGAGCCACTATTGTTCGACTGGTCCCAGGAGAGATCACACCCTCCTACGAAAAGAGAAACCCCCAGAAGGGCCATAATGAAGAGGCTATTCCGATTCATGGACACCCCGACTCCTTTTCAGGTACTTGCCAGCAGGCGATCTGCTTATTTCTTACGGATTGGTAAAACTTAACCCTGTTTTCAATTCCAACTCTTTCAACAGTCAAACGCAGATTTCGACAGAAAATAACCAGGAGGAGCCGCTACAACCGACTACCGATCCTATTTGCCTGGCCTGCGAATGAAACTATCAAATCCTTCCTACAGATATCCCCGATCAAAATGACTTCATGTCCGGAGAACAAGCAGGATGTAAGAGAGGAAATTTTATTCCAGGTAAACTAACCGGCACGCTATGAAGACCCTCCCCCCGAGATAACTTCTGCATTCTCAGGAGATCGGACAACGTACCGAGCTATCGATGTTAACTCTCCACTGTGGGTTTGAAAACCCCCTTTTCCTGATAAAGAAAAGACATTAAGAACGTGCCTGCAGAAATAAGAACTGTACTTCCAGTTTCCCGGCTTCCCTCTCACGGACAAACACGGCCTTAACCCTGCCCTTTTAAATCCTGGAGCAGGCTCCAGGAACACTCCTGGAGACAAAAAACAAAAGGCTGAACTCCTTCAGGCTCAACGTACAAGCAACTACAGCCTTCATTAACGCAATTGTCGTTCCGCGACCTGCGTTTTCTCACTTCTTCTACTAAACAGTATAACTCAAAGAGTTTATGGGAATCTCAAGCCACTTTAACCGAAGCCGGAATGCAAACATCCCCATTAAGTGTGTCGCTTTCGTCCCACTCGTCAAAAAAATAGACACCTGTCCGACTGGAAATGAGCGACTCTCACAAGCTCCCTCGACCCCATTTGACAGGCAGCCGCGTAACATATGGCTTACAATGCAATAGAGGCTTTCCCCAACGGGGTATCCAGCATTCAGCAGCCCCAGCCACCCGGATCCACCCGCAATGTTCCGCAGTTTCAAATACCTGTTCAAACGAGAAATCGAGGTTGTCTCTCGCCTGCGCTCTTCGCTGAAAAAGAATGTTCAGCCAGGTAGAAAACCCCTCCCGGCGAAAAAGACAAACCCTTTCCTCTCCGGGCCGCCCCCCGTACAGCGAATCACCTTCAGAAGAAGATACCCCAGGTTGACCAGCCTGCTGGCAATCGGGATCTCCCTCGTGCTGCATATCGGCGTAGGGCTGATGATCTACATCCACCTTTTTGAAAGACCTCCCCCACCTGAGAAAAACGAGATCACCGTCACGATCCGGCTCCCCTCAAAAACACCTCCCCGCAAAAAGCCCGGGGAGTTGAAGAAGCCCCGGCCGGAAGAAAAAAAGCCGAAGAAACCGGAACCGGTAAAGAAGGTCGTCAAGGCGGTGGTCAAGCCCAGGCCCCTTCCCCCGAAAACAACTCCACGCGAGGTGAAAAAGAAACCTGCCGTGGTCAAGTCGCCCCGGAAAACAAAGGCGCCGAACACCAGGAGCCTCCGGCAAATCCCCAAGGCCCCTCCCCTGGGGCTGGGAGCTTCACCGCCGGGACTCACCGCGGGAGGATCCAGGATCGGCGGAGGAGTGCTTGGTTCCCGGGGACGTGATGCCAAGCTCGCCGCCCTCCAGCGCTACGGCGGCAGCGGACGAACCGAGAACGCCGTCGACAAGGGACTCGCCTGGCTGGCAGCCCACCAGGATTCAGATGGTGGCTGGGATGCAAAAGACTATCAGCGCCACTGCCGCCACCACCGCCCCTGCAAAGGCCAGGGCCTGGGAGAATTCGACATGGGAGTGACGGCCCTTGCAACGCTGGCCTTCCTCGGCTCCGGGCATTCCCCCAACAAGGAGGGACCCTACCGCCGGCATGTCACCAAGGCCCTGAAGTGTCTCACCGATGCTCAAAGCGGCATCGGCAGCTTTGAGCCGCGCGGCGACAAGTACAACTACAACCACGCCCTGGCGACCCTGGCACTGGCGGAGGCCTACGCCATGACCCGTGATTCCTTCTACAAGGACAGCCTCCAGAGTGCGTTGAGGTATTCCTTCTCCTCTCAGCAGGCGGGCGGAGGATGGGATTACAGCAGCATCAAGACCGGGCGCAATGACCTCTCCATCACCGGCTGGCAGGTCATGGCCCTGCGTGCAGCGCAGAAAACCGGCATTGCCATACCTGCCAGGATTCGGCAGAACCTCAGCCACTTTCTCAACCGGGCCTTCACACCGAGCGGTTACGGAATCTATGCCAACCTCGAACCCTCGCCCGGACGCAAGGGAGCCAACATGGTGGCCGTTGCCTTGATGACCCATCTTTACAACGGCGGACTCGCCTCGGACTCGAGGGCCCGCAAAGCCGTCAGCCGGCTGGTACAGGGCAACCCGCCCGAGGTAAAAGGAATGGCCCGCTGGGAACTCACCTACCAGTCCTATTACTACTGGTACACCGCCACCCTGGCCCTCTTCAATGTAGGCGGCAAGACCTGGGAAGCCTGGAACACCCTCCTGCAGCAGAAAATCCTGCCGCTGCAGGACAGGGACCCCCACAGCTCGGGAAGCTGGGCACCCGAACCCAACTGGGTAGGTAGAAGCGGCGGTCGAATCTACTCCACGGCGATCAATGTCCTTACCCTTGAGGTTTACTACCGCTACCGGCCGGTCTTCGCTGTACGCAAATCATAGTTCGTACAAGCCAGGTGAAAGAGCAGTAGTAAATGGCATCAGTTCGACCCGAAAAACCCGAAACCGTACGTGAATGGGATCGTCTCGCCATCGAAGAGTACGGAATCCCCGGGATCGTGCTCATGGAAAACGCCGGAGCAGGCGCGGCGGCTATCATCTCAAGGCTGAGCCATGAAGACCCCGAAAGGTATGCTCCCCCTTTTGTCATCCTCTGCGGCCCGGGAAACAACGGTGGCGATGGATACGTGGTGGCACGCCACCTGTTCAACTCGGGTTTCCCCGTCGAGGTATACCTCCCCTTCAATCCCGGAGTGCAGGAGGAAGAATCAGATGCAGGCATCAACCTCGCCGTCATCAGGAAGATGGGAATTACGGTGGAGACTCCCGGCCCGGGTGAGCTGGGCCGCATTCTCCAGCAGAAAGGAACCTGTACGATTATAGATGGGCTGCTGGGGACAGGCCTCAGCCGTCCCCTCCAGGATCCCTACCTGGCCTGGGTCGGCGCAACAGCAGAAAGCGGGCAGGCGGTAATCGCCCTGGATATCCCCTCCGGGCTCGATGCAGGCAGTGGAGAGATCCTCGGCAGATGTGCGGCCGCAGATCACACCATTACCTTTGCAGCACCGAAAACCGGGCTTTGCCAGGGCAGTGGACCTGACTTTACCGGTCGATTACACGTGGTAAAAATCGGTATTCCGCAAAACATCCGTGAAAATCAGGAAAAGCATCAGGGTTGAGCCCTGTTTTTTTCGATACTTTTGATACCGAAGTTCTTTTCCCAAGGTAACCTAGTGGTTACCGGAGACCCTCCGGTTCCCGGAGAATTGAGGAACTCAACAGCGCCTGGACACTCTGCCATGCTTGATAAGTTTGAAAAAATCTGCCACGGCTTCTGCGGTGTAACCGTGCTGATCGTCGCATGCCTCTACCTGAATCCATTCGGATTCTGGTTCGACATCCCCGACAACAAGCCGCGGGAATTCCTGCAGAAGTCGATCGCTACCAGCAAGCCCCCCCCCAGCCTCCTCAAACCCAGGGAGGGGTCGAAAACTCCGGCCTGGAACCCGATTGAGAACACCAAGAAGAAGAACAATGTCATCGCCAGGCTGAAAAAGGCCAACCCCAAGATCTCCTCTAAGGATCTCCAGGAAAGATACATGCAGATCCCGAAGGAGAGCTTCGATTTCATCAGGAATGAGACGAACTGGCTACCCGAGCTCAAACAGGCCGGCAGGGCCATTCATAAGAACCGGGACGGGACCACGAGCCTGGAGATCACCAAGATCAAGAACAGCTCCGTTCTCACCCGGGTGCTGGGTCTCGAAGCGGGCGACCGTATTGAGCTGATCAACGGAGACAGATGCGACTTCAGCGAAGACTCCACCTTGAGCCACCGGAACAAGGCAAGGGAGATCTTCGAAGCCATCGGCAGTGGCGGCAGCGCAACCGTCACCATCATGCGCAACGGCGCTCCCCAGCAGATCACCCTCAGTCTCAAATGATCAGGAAATCCCGGGCACTCGGCCAGCTGATGGCTCTGCTGAAAACGCCCGGCCCCAGCGGCGGCGAATCAGCTGTTGCTCGACTGGTAAAGGAACAGCTCGTCGGCTTCGGCTGCAGGAAAGCCTGGATCCGCCATGACAAGGCGCATGAGAAAATCGGCGAGGGCTACGAGGTCGGCAATCTCATCGCCAGGCTGCCGGGTACCGTCAAGGCTCCCCGGCTGCTGTTTTCCGCGCACATGGACACCGTGCCCTTGTGCCGCGGCGCGGTACCTGTACGCAGGGGCAACCGGATTGTCCCACGCGGAAAAACAGCCCTTGGAGGAGACAATCGAACCGCCGTGGGCTGCCTGCTCACCATGGCTGAGACCATCCTCAGCAAGCGTATCCCCCACCCCCCCCTGACCCTGCTGTTTACGGTTGGAGAGGAGGTCGGGCTCAAGGGCGCTCGCCAGGTCAAACCCGCTGAGCTCGGAAAACCTGTCATGGGCTTCAATTACGATGGCGGTGACCCGGCCTCCGTTACGATCGGAGCAACCGGCGCCGACCGCTGGAGTGTTGAAATCAGGGGGGTCTCCTCACACGCCGGAGTCCATCCTGAAGATGGCGTCTCGGCAACCCTGATAGCCAGTCGGGCCATTACCGCCATCGCAGCAAAAGGCTTCTTTGGGGCTGTCAAAAAGGGCCGGAAAACCGGCACCTCCAACATCGGCCCGGTACAGGGCGGAGAGGCCACCAACCAGGTTACAGATCTCATGGTCCTCAGGGGTGAGTGCCGAAGCCATGATCCTGCATTTCTCGACCGGATCACCGAGGCTTACCTCGCCGAGTTTGAAAAAGCCGCGGCCTCCGTGCGCAACACAGCCGGCGAATGCGGCAGTGTGAAGTTCACTTCTTCACGCGACTACCACTCCTTTGAAATGGAGCGGGATGCGAGAGTTGTCCTCAGGACTGAAGAAAAGATCCGGGATCTTGGCTTAACCCCACTTCTCAAGATCGCAAATGGAGGGCTCGACGCGAACTGGCTTAACCGCAAAGGAATCCCCACAGTGACGCTGGGTGCCGGGCAGCACAATGCCCATACCCTGAAAGAGTACGTGGACATCGAAGAATACCTTGGCGGTTGCGACCTGGCCCTCAGCCTTGCAACTGCCGACTGAACACCTCAGACCTCTATACCGAGCTTCTTGACAAGGTTGTAGAGTGTCTTGACGTTGATGCCGAGCTGCCGCGCCGTCTTCGTCTTGTTTCCCCTGTTCTCTGCCAGCGCCTTTGCAACATGCGCCCGCTTCACCTCCTCGAGGCTGAGAGAGGAATCGAGCCCGTCAACGACCGCTTCGCACAACCCATGCTGAAGGTGCTCTTCAATCTCGGCAGCACTGATAACAGGGCTGTCACAAAGCAGGAGCAGGCGCTCGACGAGATTTTCCAGTTCACGTACGTTACCTTCCCATTGCAGGCCGCCAAGCAGGTCAAGTGCCTGGGGGCTGAACTCACATTCCCCAAGCCCCCTGCGACCTGCCAGCCTGGCTGAAAAATGGTCGATCAGAGCGGGAATATCCGAGGTCCTCTGGCGAAGAGGAGGAAGTTCAAGGGTTACCACGTTCAGCCGGTAGTAGAGATCCAGCCGAAACCGCTCCTGCCTGACTTCCTCCTGCAGATCCCGATTGGAAGCTGCAAGCACCCTGACATCTGCATTGAGCAACCGGGAACCACCCAGCCTCCTGAACTCGCCTGACTGAAGAACCCGGAGAACCTTGACCTGCATGGCCGGGGTCATCTCTCCAACTTCATCGAGAAACACCGTTCCACCCTCGGCCATTTCAAACAGGCCCTGGCGCCGGTCGAGAGCGCCGGTAAAGGCCCCACGCTCGTGCCCGAAAAGCTCACTCTCAAGCAATGATTCCGGCAGGGCTCCGCAGTTGATGGCGACGAAGTTTTTGTCGGACCTG
>CAJWZY010000047.1 GCA_913050545.1 uncultured bacterium
TTCGGATGCAACCGGAGCGGTCGCCCGGAAGCTGATCGAAGAGAGTCCGGCAGCCTCCAGTGCAGGGGTGGTCGCAGGGCTTGAGCCTCCGTCGGGCTGGTCGGGGAAGACCTTTGCTCTCGCCAGCGCGGTTGAGAGCGTCCTGCAGTCACCCGGTGGAGCTGATATTCGCTGGTTTCTCTTCACAGATGCCGACATCCTCCATCCCCCCGGTTCAATCCGGGCCCTGAGGCAGGTTGCCAGGGACGAAGCAAGAAGCCTCGTATCCCTTATGGTCAGGCTGAGCGTTGCCGGGTGGTGGGAGAGACTTCTTGTCCCGGCCTTCGTCTGGTTTTTTCAGCTGCTCTATCCTTTCAGGTCGGTGGCCAGGGACTCTTCGAGGGTGGCTGCGGCGGCGGGAGGCTGTATCCTGATCTCTCGTGAATACCTGGAGAAAATCGGCGGGCTTGAGGTGATTGCCGGGGAGATCATTGATGACGTCAACCTTGCGGCGAAGGTCAAGCAGGCCGGCGGCAGCCTCTGGCTGGGCCTGTCGACAACGATGGTCTCGGTCCGGAGCTATTGCAGCTTTGGAGAGATCTCGTCGATGGTGACCCGCACCGCCTTTGACCAGCTGGGCTACAGCTATTTCCTGCTGGTGCTGACCCTGCTCGGCCTGTTCGGGTTTTTCGTCTCGCCTCCACTGCTCTGTCTCTTTTCTCTGCTCTTCAATGAACCGCTGGCGGGTCTTGGCGCTGTCCTGGCGATGGCTTTACAGGGCTTGAAATACTGGCCGGCGCTGCGGCATCATGACCTGCCACCGCGTTACGCGTTGAGTCTTCCGCTGGCAAGTTTTCTCTATAGCTGGATGACCTTCCTTTCGGGCTGGAATCACCTCCTGGGTAGGGGGGAGACCTGGAGGGGAAGGAAGCTCGGTGGTGGTGAGGGTTGAACACGAAGGAGTGAACCATGTTTATTAAGCGACTCGATGACTGCGAAGAGATCATTGCCAATGACGGCTGCCGCCTGAAGGAGGTGCTGCACGTCGACCGGGATTCCGTTGATCTTCCCTATTCCCTCGCCTTTGCCCGGGTGGATCCCGGCAAGGCGACCCTTCCCCACAGGCTCGCCTCCCAGGATGAGGTCTATACGATTTTCAATGGCGGCGGGATTATGCACATAGGGGATGAGGAAGCGGAGGTTACCGCCGGCGACACCATTCACATTCCGGCAGGCTCCAGGCAGTGGATCGAGAACACCGGCACCGCCGAACTTTATTTCTCCGCCCTGGTGAGCCCTCCCTGGAGGCAAGAGGATGACCTGCTGCTCTGAGCGGGGAGCTCTTGCGGGAAACTAAGCACTGACGGCGGCGGGCGCCGGGTGTTAGGATGGGGATGATGAAACGCAGCGGGAAGGAATCGAAGACGACGATCAACAGGGACTCGTCCTGTCTTGTCGATGATGGGGGAATGCCGCTGGCTGCCCGGATGCGACCACGCACCCTCGAGCAATTCATCGGGCAACCCCATATTCTCGGCGAAGGAAAGCTTCTCAGGAGAGCCATCGAGGCCGACCGGGTAACCTCTGTCATCTTCTGGGGACCACCCGGGACGGGCAAGACAACCCTTGCCAGGGTGATTGCCAACGCCACCCAGTCTAAATTCGAAACCATCAATGCCGTTCTTGCCGGTGTTAAGGACATCCGGGAGGTGGTTGCCAGCGCAGCGGAGCGGCTGAAAAAGAACAGCTTTGAGGATTCACAGCGGACCATTCTCTTTGTCGACGAGGTGCACAGGTTCAACAAGGCGCAGCAGGATGCGCTGCTTCCGCATGTAGAGAACGGCACGATCACCTTTATCGGGGCGACGACGGAGAACCCCTATTTCTCGGTGATCAAGGCATTGGTGAGCCGTTCCACCATTTTCGAGCTTCGCTCCCTCGCCGATGATGAATTGCGTGAAATTCTCCTGGCAGCTCTCGATGATTGCGAGCGTGGGTATGGAGAGCTGAACCATGAGGTCGCAGAGGATGCACTTGACCATATTGTTCAGCTGGCCTCCGGAGACGCGCGCAACGCCCTGAACGCGCTGGAGCTGGCGCTTGTGACAACTCCGCCGGATGAGGATGGAGTGGCCAGGGTAGGCCTCGAGGTGGCGGAGGAGTCGATCCAGCAGAGGGCGCTTCTCTACGACAAGGATGGTGATATTCACTACGACATGATCAGTGCTTTTATCAAGAGCCTCCGTGGAACCGACCCCGACGCGGCGCTTTACTGGATGGCGCGGATGATCCGGGCCGGAGAGGATCCTCTCTTTATCGCGCGCCGCATGGTGATCTTTGCCAGCGAGGATATCGGCATGGCGGATCCCCTGGCCCTGGTGGTGGCCAACAACGCGGCGGAGGCCACCCGTTTCGTGGGGCTTCCCGAATGCCAGTTCAGCCTTTCCCAGGCCTGTATTCACCTGGCAACAGCGCCGAAATCCAACAGCACCATGGCCTATTACGAAGCGGTTGCTGCGGTGAACAACGGCGCTGATGATGAAGTTCCCAACCATCTCAAAGATTCATCCCGTGACAAGGAGGGGCTTGGTCATGGCAAGAACTACAAATACCCGCATGCATTCAGGGAGCATTGGGTAGCCCAGCAGTATCTTCCCGATGGCCTGCAGGGTAATTACTTCTACAAGCCGGGCGACCAGGGTTTTGAGAAAAAAGTCAGGGAGCGAATAGAGTGGCTGCGCCAGGAGCAGGAGAAGGGTGTGGGAGGGGACGGGGACGGGACAGGAGGCAACTGAAGATGAAAAGGCGAAACAGATGCTGATCAGGAAGGCAGCGGTTATCGGCGCCGGTACCATGGGTTGCGGGATCGCCACCCATCTTGCCAATGCGGGGGTAGCCTGTCTCCTGCTCGATATCGTTCCCGAAGGTGAGGGCGACCGGTCGCGGATCTCTTCCGATGCCATTGCCAGGGCCCTCAAGACGAAGCCGGCCGCCTTCATGGACCCGGCCGATGCCGCCCTTCTAAGTGCCGGCAATATCGAGGATGATCTCGATGCCCTGGGAGAGTGCGATTGGATTATCGAGGCGGTCACGGAGAACCTCGAGGTGAAGAGGGAGATCTATGAAAAGATTGCGCCCCATCGCCGTCCGGGCTCGATCATCTCCTCGAACACCTCTGGCATCTCCCTCGGTATGCTCACCGAGGGCTTTGATGATGATTTTCGCAGCAGCTTCCTGGTAACTCACTTCTTCAACCCGCCGCGCTATATGTACCTCCTGGAGCTGGTTCGTGGGCCAGACACTTCTGATGAGGTCTTCTCGGGGATTCGCGATTTCGCCGAGGCTCGCCTGGGCAAGGGAGTCGTTGAGTGTAAGGACACCCCCAACTTTATAGCCAATCGCATCGGAGTGCTCTGCATGGGGGCCTCCTGCGTGTACCAGGAGGAGACGGGGCTGAGTATCGAGGAGATCGATGCAATCACCGGTCCCATCATCGGGCGACCGAAGACGGCCACCTTCAAGCTCCACGACCTGGTTGGAATCGATGTGGCCCTCATGGTCATGAAGAACGTCTACGACCTGGTCCCCGATGATGAGAGCCGCGAGCTCTTCAGGGCGCCTGCTTTCCTTGAGCGGCTGGTGGAGGAGGGGAAGCTCGGCCGAAAGAGTGGCGGTGGCTTTTACAGGAAAGAAGGCAAGGACATCCTGGTTCTCGACCTTGATTCCTTTGAATACCGCGCGGCCAGGGAGGTCAGCTTTGCTTCCCTCGAGAGTGCAAAAAAGGCAAAGGGGCTGGCGGCGAAGATCCAGGCCCTCGTCAGCGGAGGCGATGCGGCCTCCGGCTACGTCTGGAAGCTGCTCTCGGAGACCATGCTCTACAGTGCCAGGCGGGTGCCGGAGATTTGCGAGGACATCGTGAGCGTTGACCGCGCACTGCGCTGGGGCTTCAACTGGCAGCTCGGCCCTTTCGAGCTCTGGGATGCGCTCGGGGTGCGGGATACGGTTGAGCGTCTTGGCGAGGAGGGCAGGGAGATACCGCCCCTGGTCGAGGGCCTCTTGTCGGCGGGCAACGACAGCTTCTATTCGACGGTCGGAGAAGGAGCTCTCAGCCGCCGGTCGGTTTTCCTTCCGGCCAGCGCGACAGTTGAGGCAATAGCTGAGCGGTCGGGAGTGATCCTGCTTGATGATGTGCGCCGCAGGGGCGAGCCGCTGGTGTCGAATTCTTCGGCCAGTGTTCTTGATATCGGAGAGGGGGTTCTCTGCCTCGAGTTCCACTCCAAGATGAACACGATCTCGGGTGAGACCCTGGAGATGGTCCGCAAGGGAATCGACCTGGCTGAGCAGCAGGACTATGCCGGGCTCGTCATCGGCAACCAGGCCACCAATTATTCCCTTGGAGCCAACATCAAGGAGCTGGCTACGGCTGCGATGGCCAGGGACTGGAAGGCGATCGAGGGCATGATCCGCGGCTTTCACGAAACCGTGCTGAAGATCAGGTATTCCGCTGTCCCGGTGGTGTGTGCTGTGCAGGGAATGGCGCTGGGTGGGGGGTGTGAGATCCCGCTTGCCTGCGATGCCATCCAGGCAGCCGGGGAAACCTATATCGGGCTGGTAGAGCTGGGTGTCGGGCTGATTCCCGCTGGTGGAGGGACCCGCGAGATGGCCTGCCGTGCAGCCGAGGCGGTTCCGGCCGGCTACCCGGTGGATTCCTTCGGTTTCCTGATGCGCTACTTTGAGAACATCGCCATGGCCAGGACTTCCGGCAGTGCCGCCGAGGCCCGGCAGCTGGGCTATCTCACCGCCGGTGATGGAATCAGCATGAATCGTGACCGGGTGATTGCCGATGCACGCAGCCGGGTGCTGGCGATGGCTTCACAGGGATACTGTCCGCCCAGGCCTCGCAAGAGCGTCAAGGTAGCCGGAGAGGCAGGTATTGCCGAGCTGAAGATTCTGCTGAGCCAGTATTCCGGAGGAGGATTTATCAGCGAATACGATGAGTTCCTCGCCTCCAGGATGGCCCATGTACTCTGTGGTGGAAATATCGATGCGGAGAACCCTGTAAGCGAACAGTACCTCCTTGATCTCGAGTGCGAGGTTTTCCTCGAGCTGCTGGGCCAGCAGAAGACTCTCGACAGGATCGAACACACGCTCAAGACGGGAAAGCCGTTGAGGAATTGAAATCCGGCCTGAAGGAAGCAGCATGATGAAGGACGCGGTTATTGTCAGCGGAGCCCGAACGGCGATGGGCAAGGGACGCAAAGGGACCCTGCGAACGGTGCGTCCCGATGACCTCGCTGCCTGCGTGATCCGTGAGGCTGTCGAGCGGGCAGAGGGGCTCGATCCCGCAGAGGTTGAAGATGTTCTCCTGGGCTGCGCTATTCCTGAGCAGGAGCAGGGTATGAACGTTGCCCGGATTGCTGCGCTGAAGGCCGGGCTCCCGGTGACCACCAGCGCGGCCACCATCAATCGCTTCTGCTCTTCAGGAATCCAGACGATCTCGCAGGCTTTTGACCAGGTGCGCTGCGGACATTCAGAGGTGGTTGTCGCCGGCGGCACCGAGAGCATGAGCCGGGTGGCCATGTTTCAGCGAACCTATGCCAACCCGGGTTTTGCCAATGACTGGCCGGAGGTTTATATCGGGATGGGCCTGACGGCCGAGAACCTCGCCCTCAAGTACGGCATCTCGCGGGAGGATTCCGATGCTTTCGCGGTGGAGAGCCATCGAAAAGCTCTCGCTGCGATTGAGGGGGGGAAGTTCAGCGAGGAGATCGTTCCCTACCGGTTCTCGTTGAAGAGACCTGGAGAAAACGGAACGGTTACGGAAACCGAGGTTGAATTTTCAGTCGATGAATGCCCACGTCCGGGTACGGATCTCGAGGGGCTCTCGAAGCTGCGCCCGGTTTTTTCGGCCAGCGGAACGGTCACTGCGGGGAACGCCTCGCAGATGAGTGATGGAGCTGCGGCGCTGGTGGTCATGAGCGCGGAGAAAGCAGAATCTCTCGGACTGCGGCCCCGTCTTATCCTGCGCTCCTACAACGTCTCGGGAGTGGCTCCGGAGATTATGGGGATCGGACCTGTCGAGGCGGTCCCGAAGGCTCTCCAGCAGGCTGGGCTTACGATCGACGACATGGATGTCATCGAGCTCAACGAGGCCTTCGCTGTCCAGGCTTTGAGTGTGATCAGGGAGCTGGACCTGCCTCCCGGGAAGGTCAATGTAAACGGCGGGGCCGTGGCGCTGGGACACCCCCTCGGCTGCACCGGTGCCCGCATGACCCTGACAGCTCTCAGCGAGCTCGAGCGGCTCAAGGGACGCTATGCGCTGGTGACAATGTGCATCGGTGGTGGAATGGGTGCAGCAGGTGTTTTTGAGCGGGTTTGAGGCTGGATGATGGAAGACACCACCAGGCCGGATGAGGATGGATTTCAGGCCCTGGCCTGCAGTGAGGGTGGCGCCAGCGTTCTTGAGCGGCGCTCCCCGCAGGCGCCCGGACCTGGTGAGGTTCTCGTTTCCCTTCGCGTTTGCGGACTTTGCGGTACGGATGTTTTCAAGCTCGCGGCGGCCAACCAGCCGCCGGGTACGGTGCTTGGCCACGAGGTGGTGGCGGTGGTGGATGAGTGTGGCGCAGGGGTCGAGGGCTTCAGCCGGGGTGAGCGTGTGGTGCTGGCCCACCATGTTCCCTGCGGTGATTGCACCTACTGCCGCACCGGCAGCGAAACCATGTGCAGCGCATTTGGTAAAAACCTGCTGAGCCCGGGTGGCTTCAGCGAAAAGATTATTGTCAGGGAGGCAGCAGTCAACTCGGCGATGCGTGCTATTCCCGATTCGCTGAGTGATGAGACCGCTGTGTTTCTCGAGCCGGCTGCCTGTGTGCTGAGGGGGGTTCGCCGCTCCGGCATCGCTGCGGGGGGATCCGCACTGGTTCTCGGAGGAGGAAGCATGGGGCTTCTGCACCTGCTGGTTTTGAAGGCAGCCTTTCCGTCCGCCCGGGTGGGGATTGTCGAGCTGCTTAAAGAGCGCAGGCAGCTCGCCGGTGCCCTCGGCGCCGATTTCGCATGCGAGCCTGCAGGGGCGAAAGCAGCGGTGGATTCGATCAGCTCCGGTGAGGGGGTTGACGCGGTATTTGACACCGCCGGCGGTCGCGGCGCCCTGGAAAGCTGCCTTGAGCTCGGCAGGAGAGGCTCAACCGTTGTCCTCTTCGCCCACGCTGAGGCTGGTGAGCAGGCAGGCTTTGAGCTCAACCGCCTGTTCCGGGAGGAGCGCCGTATCGTCGGCTCCTATTCCGGCAGTGTCAAGGACCAGGCTGCAGCCTGGGAGCTGATGCTTTCGGGGGCGCTGGATGCTTCGGTGCTGGTGAGCGCCAGGGTGGGGCTGGATCAATTCGACAAGGCTCTCGAGCTGGTTTGCAGCCGCCAGGCACTCAAGGTCTTGCTGGAGCCCTGAAGGGAAAGGTGAAATGGAACAATTATCAGCCTGGCTGACAGGTGCTGAAACCATCGAGCTTCGCGAGGCTCCTGTGCCTCAACCCGGCCCCGGTGAGCTGCTCATCCGCATCGGCGCAGCGGTGACCTGTGGGACGGACGTCAAGGTCTACAGCAGGGGAGGGCATCCACGAATGCTGGAGGTTCCCTCGCCATTTGGTCATGAGGTGGCAGGGACGGTCATTGGCTGTGGGGCCGGTATTGAAAACTGGCAGGAGGGGGATCGGGTCGTCGTTTCCAATTCAGCCTCCTGCGGCCGCTGTGATTTCTGTGCTCGCGGCAGTGAAAATCTCTGTACCGACCTGGTCTATCTCAACGGAGCTTTTTCACGCTATCTCCTCGTTCCTGCCCGCTTTGCAGAGAGGGGCGTCTACCGGATCCCGGACCAGCTCGGCTTTGCAGCAGCTGCTCTCAGTGAGCCCCTCGCCTGTGTCCTGCACGGGATCGAAAAGCTGGATCCGCAGCCGGGTGAATGCGGGGTTCTTTTTGGCGCCGGCCCGATCGGGCTGTTGTTTACCGCTGTTCTCTCAAAGAGGGGGCTGGAGGTCGTTGTCGCCGATCCGAATGAGCCACGTCTCGAGCTGGCCAGCAGCCTGGGGGCCAGTGGTGTCCTGGCTGTAGAGAGAGGCTCCCCGGCAGCTGAAAAGGCGCTCTCCATGAGCCCGCAAGCGGGCGGCTTTGACTACGCAATCGATGCGACAGGATCTCCGGCAGGCTGGCTCGACGCCCTGGCTTCTGTACGGCCCGGCGGCAGGGTGAGCCTCTTTGGAGGCTGTGCGCCGGGGACGGCGGTTGAGCTTGATTCTCACCGGGTTCATTACGAAGAGCTGACGGTAATGGGGGCCTACCATCATCGCCCGGCTGATTTCAGTGCAGCCCTCGAGCTGCTGGCTGCAGGGGAGCTCGATACGGATGTCTTTCTCTCTTCTGAGCGTCCGCTCGAAGAGATCGAGGCGGCCCTTGGCGATATGATCGCCCGCCGCGCCGTCAAGGTCGTTATTCGCCCGCATCCCCGGGGTTGACGCTGCCAAAGGGCGGCATTATCGGAAATCCCTCCTTGCCCGCATGGGGGCAAATGTATATCCTCCAAGGGTTCGCTGGGGGTGCCTGATTTTCGAGGCTGAGAACTGACCCTTGGAACCTGATCCGGTTTGTACCGGCGTAGGAAAAGCGGCTCCTGGAGTGGATAGGAGTTAACCTGGAATAAACTTTTGCACCGCTTGTGTTGAACGAGATGCGAGTCTCTTTCCGGGGGGTGCGAAGAAGAGCTGGAAAGGTGGTTTTGTAGTGGTCAAACGTATTCACGTTAATCCCGATTGGGAACTTCCCGGGCTGGGTAATAACCCGTCGACGGAAAAGGAAGGAACCAGCCCCGCTTCCTTCGCGATCAAGCCCGAGATTGGCGGGCGGCGGGCTTTCTGTTCTCCCGACACTCCCGGTATGCCTGAGCCGTCCGGGATCAGTGCGATGGACTGGGAAAACGAGAAGGGGAGAAAGCCGGTAACCCAGCTGGAATGTGCACGTGCGGGGTTGATCACCCCGGAGATGAAGCGCGTGGCTGAGCGGGAGGCGCACCTGAGCGCCGAGCAGATCCGCGTTGAGGTTGCTGCCGGGCGCATGATCATTCCGGCCAATAAGGTACACCTGCGCCACCAGCTCGATCCGATGTGCATCGGCCGGGCCTCGACCACCAAGATCAACGCCAACATGGGGGCCTCGCCTGTCAGTTCCGGCACCGAGGAAGAGCTTGAAAAGCTGCAGTGGGCCGAGCGCTGGGGTGCCGATACGATCATGGACCTCTCCACGGGCGGGCAGATTGACCTGTGCCGCGAGACCTTCATCAGGAACTCAAGGACTCCCATCGGAACAGTGCCGCTCTACTCGATGATCATCGGGCGTAAGCTCGAGGACCTGACCCACGATATGATCCTCGAGAATCTCGAGCACCAGGCGAAGCAGGGCGTCGACTATTTCACCCTCCACGCCGGTGTGCTCAAGGAGCACCTGCACCTGGTCAAGGACAGGCTGATAGGGATTGTCTCACGCGGCGGCAGCCTGCTGGCCAAGTGGATGCTGATCCACAACAAACAGAATCCAATGTACGATCTCTTCGAGGACATCTGTGACATCATGCGGGAGTACGATGTTTCTTTCAGCCTCGGCGACGGCCTCCGTCCCGGCGGGCTCGCCGATGCCAGTGATGCCGCGCAGATGGCAGAGCTGGAAACCCTCGGTGAGCTGACCCAGCGGGCCTGGGCCAAGGGCGTGCAGGTCATGATCGAGGGGCCGGGGCATGTGCCGTTTGACCAGATCGAGTTCAACATGAAGCTCGAGCGGCGGCTTTGCCACGGGGCGCCTTTCTATGTGCTCGGTCCCCTGGTCACCGATATATTCCCCGGCTACGACCACATCACCTCCTGCATCGGAGCGACGGCGGCGGCCTATCATGGAGCCTCCATGCTCTGTTACGTGACGCCGAAGGAGCATCTCGGCCTGCCGAAAAAGGACGATGTCAAGCAGGGCTGTATTGCCTACAAGATTGCTGCGCATGCAGCGGATGTGGCGCTGGGCATTCCAGGCTCACGCGACAGGGATGACGAGCTCACCAAGGCAAGGGCCGCGCTCAATTGGGAAAAACACTTCGAGCTGTCTTTTGATCCGGATACGGCAAAGGCCTATCACGACGAAGATCTCGATGTGGACACTGATTTCTGTGCGATGTGCGGCCATGACTGGTGTTCTGTGAGGATCTCCAAGGAGATTGTCGAGTTTGCCTCCGGCAAGGCTGATGGTTTCCAGCGGGAGGGAGGCCAGGCTGTTCGCACCAGCGCATTGAGTGAGGATCAGCAGGATATTCTCCAGAAGCGTGGAGTTCTCTCCCCCGAGGAGATTCATAAGCTGGCTCACAAGGGGGAGCGATCCGCCTGCCATTCTGATCTCGTCGAGGGCGAAGATGATGCGA
>CAJWZY010000048.1 GCA_913050545.1 uncultured bacterium
CCCGTGACCTCAGCACTGCCAGTGCTGCGCTCTCCCAACTGAGCTAATCCCCCGGTTGATTGCTGTTTGTCCCTTGATGATACCTTATTCGCAACTTCAAGGAGGCCCTAATATCAAGATCCCTTGGATGGGTGTCAAGACTGTTTTCAAAACAGGTCAATCTGCATCTGCATTGCAGTAAAGATCTGGGGCTCCTTTTCCATTGAAACTTGTCGATGGTGGTCTTATGTTCGGCCCAATGGCGTTTCAACCTTACGATATTTCAGCTACTGAGCAGAAGTGGCAGAAGACCTGGGCAGAGGCTGGTGAGTCAGGAGATTTACAGCCGCCTGGGGAAGATTCTGCCTCCCGGCTGGTGTTGCAGTGGCCTCCTGCTGCAGGGGGATTGACCTGGACGGATCTTCGCAGCCGGGTGCTGGCTGATGTTTATTCGAGATTCCAGCGTTCCAAGGGGCTGGATTCGCGGATTGGAAGGGTCCTGGATGGCTTCCAGGAAGAAAGCCTGGAGCAGGCTCTCACCGATGGAAAACTGCCGGCTGATCTTGTCGACGGCAAGCTGCTTGACCTGGAGTCTTTCGAGAAGGCCCTGGCTATTCAACCCGCCCCAGGTATGGGGTCAGGGGAAGGTGTCGCTGAGCAGGTCAGCAAGACCTCTGATCCCGCGTATTACCGGTTCACGCAGTGGATCTTCCTGGAGCTTCTTCATTCTGAGTATATTTCCCGGGACCTTGACCATTCATCCGGGCAGGGAGAGCCAGGGGGAGCTGAAACGGAAACAGAAGCGAAAACGGAAGAAGGATCTGTAGACAAAGAGGCAACGGAGCCTGGCTGTCCGAGGTGGTTCCTTGAGGTAGGCTCGTTTGCCGAAAAACTTTTCGCTGATGTCGACAAATCAAAATGGCCGGCTTCTTTACGCAAAGAACAGAAAGCCATCATCGGTCGCAGGAGAGGCACGGACCTGGAGATAGCTTTTATCAAGCCGTTTCACAACGAGGCCCGGCACGTACCGATTTTCACTACCCGGCTGGAGGCCATGCACGGGGTAACCTTTGTGCTGATCGCTCCCGGCCACGAGCTCATTGAGTTTATTACAGATCCGGAATACTCAGAGGATCTCGAGGCCTACCAGGCTCGTTATGAAAATGGGCAGGAGGCATCGATTTCCGGGGTTAGAACGGGTGGGGTTGCGCTGAATCCAGTGACCCTGGAAAAGATCCCTGTCCTGGTCTCTCCGCTGGCACTGGATCAATATTCCAATGGGGTGGTACTCGGAATCCCTGCTCATGACAAAAAACAGTTCGAGCTGGCCAGGAGGTTGAAGCTTCGAGTCAGGGAGGTGATTCATTCCAGTGAGGCGAAGTTTGATATGGGGGGTTCCCTTGCAGAGGCCTACGAAGGTGATGGGAAGCTGACCAACTCAGGACCCTGTAGTGGTATGAAGCCAACGCGGGCCCGGGACCAGATGGCCCAGATCCTGTCGAGGCGTGGAATATGCAATAAGGTGACCCGCTACAGCCTCAAGGAGTTGCCGATCTCCGGGGAAGGCACCTGGGGCGCTCCCGTGCCTCTTTACCATTCGGCCGACCCTGTTATTGACGATGCAGGAGAAGAAGGAGACGGCGTATTTCCGGCGGCCGATGGTGAGCTCCCGTTGAATTGCCCGGAGCTGGATCTTGAAACGGTCAAGAAGGGCAAACCTGGCCTTTCTTCCTGCAAGACAGCACAGGGAGAGGATTACGCCCGGGAGGAACTGAAGAGAGGCGGGGTGATGGTGCACCGCGATGCAGGGACTCTTCTTCCCTGGATGGGGCGCGCCTGGAGTTTCCTGTATCTTGTTTTGCCGAATCTCTCCGGGGAGGTGGAGGGTTTCAGGGAAGATTATGAAAAACCATTCGTGCAGCCGGAGGTTGATACTTGTGAGGAAGAGTCAGTGGATTCATCTTCAGCTCCCGTTGCAGCCCAGGAAGCTGCCGCTCCTGCGCAGGAACCGGAGGACCCTGTCCCCGGCAATGAAGGCTCAGATGGGGACGTTAGCGATGGAGATCTTTCTGCCGCCGGCGAAGAAGAAGGGGGCTCTGCTCCAGCCGAGCCGGTGTTGGATGAGGAGAATAACTCCAGTGACGGAGCTGAGATTGATTCCTCCGGAGAGAGCGGCGAAGGGGAGGTTGAGCCGGTAGCCGAAGAAGCGGTTGGCGGCGAAAGCGAGGCAGCAGGCGAGGCCGCAGCAGGGGAGGTTGAGCCGGTAGCTGAAGAAGCGGTTGACGGCGAAAGCGAGGCAGCAGCAGGGCAAGTTGAGCTGCCCGAAGAGGAAGAGCCCCAGGTAAAGAAGGCTCCGCGGCAGCGGCTTTATCCTTTTTCAGGCGCGAAAGTCGATAAGTTCCTGCCCGTGGACGTTGTTTTTTCAGGAAACCGGCTATCTCCCAAGGAGATCGTGGGGATTCGCTGCATAACAAAATTCCTCTATAAGGAGCGCCACATTCCCTTTTTTGAACCTTTCCGGAGATTTTGTTCTGTCGGCCACCTCGAATTTGATCCGGGTGATGATTCGCAGGCAGGCAGCAGGAAATTCCCGGGTGATTCTTCCAGCGACCTGCTGGGACGTTTCGGTTCTGACGCTCTCCGCCTGCAGATGCTATGTCTCGGCCCTGCAGACAGCCAGGCCAGCTTTGACGTTGACAGCCTCTACCATATCCGTCGTTTTCTGGAGAAGATCTGGCACGCGGTCGGCAGTCGAATCGGTAAGGGGAAATTCGTTTCGAGGAACGTCCTCGTCGCCAAGCACCGTCTTATCTACGATGTCTCCAGCCGTCTCAAGGATCTCAAGTTCCATACGGCTGTGAGTGCCCTGCGGGAGTTTATCAATTTCATTGCCAATCCCGGCACAACGGTGGAGGAAGTTGACAAGGACGCTCTGGAGACTTTCATTGTGGTGCTGAAGCCTTTCGCTCCCCACCTCGCAGCCGAGCTCTGGGGGTGCCTGGGCAACGAGGTGTCACTGGAGGATACCGGCTGGCCGGAATACAGCAAGGAACTGGTGGAGCCTGCAGAGCGTGATCACGCTGTGTTTGTTGATGGAAGTTTGATAGATCGAATGACCGAGTCGATTGAGCTTGAAGAGAAGAAGCTCGAGTCGCGAGCCCTGGAGCTGGATTCTGTGCGGGATCACATTGGCCGCCGGAAGGTAAGCAGGGTGGAGGTTGTGAAAGGGCGCCTGATCTGGATTTGCCTGCGTAAGAAGAAACCTGTCAAGCCCCGGTCCGCGGTAGAGGACAGCGCAGATGATGCGCCAGGAGCGGCTGAGCAGCCCAGTGCCGAATCCCCCCCGGATTCCCCACCTTCGAACCCGGAGCCTGGTGAAAGTTCCGAAAAAGCTGACCCCGCCTGAAGAACCCGGTTCCCCTGGCGGCAACTTCCGGTATCCATTCAAAACCAGCCGGTTTCGGTTCTCTCCCTGTAGTTTTTTGCAGCCCTGAATGAGCGCATCGTATTCTTTGTACAGGGGATTGCTTTGCTGCCTGGAGAGTTGCCGGGGTGAATAATGCCTGCCGAAAAAAACGAACAGTTCATTTCTTCCATAGGTTTCAAGACGCTGGGAATCCTGGTGTTCATTGCCGTGGTGATGGTGCAGTTTTACCAGGGGGGAGCGGAAGACGGCGGCAGGTCAGGCGCGCAGGCTCTTGCCAGGGAGGAGACTCCCGAGCCGACCCGGTTGAAGAGTGCCGCCCTTGAGCGCCTGCTTGAACGCGTAGGTGCTTCTCAGCACAGGATCGAGGTCGCCATGAAAAACCTCGAGGCCATGTCGATTGGCCTGCAGCGCGAGCGGGATGGTTTTGAGAGTCGCCTGGATGCCCACGATCTGAAAGCAGCTGCAACTCTGCTGCGTGGAATTGAGGATGTCGAGACAGTGAAAGCCCTCGCCGAGGCGAATTCCGCCAGCCTGCAGCTCATCAGGAATGAAGCCGGGCTCTCCGTGTCTCAACGCAAACGCCTGCTGATCCATCCCGTCATCCAGATGAGAGGTAACGGAACAGTTGGTAGTGGAGTGCTCGTCTATTCCGAACCTTTTGCGGGAGAAGGACCGGAGGCGGGGTACTGCAACCTGGCATTGACAGCTTTCCACGTCGTATCAGAGATACTTGGAGATCGTCTCAACAGGAAGATCGACAGGGTTAAGCTCTTCAGTCCTGGCTCGAGGCAGAGCAGGGAGGTCGTTTCTGCCCGGTTGGTTGCCTTTGACAAATCGAAAGATATTGCGCTCCTTCGTCTCGACAGCACACGGAGAATCCGGGACCTGGCACGACCGATGGCGGGCAGCTCCTTAAACCGGCTGGATATATTTTCCCCGGCCTGTGCAGTTGGTTGTCCGCTTGGCAACAGCCCAGTAGCCACGCTGGGGCAGATTACTGCTGTCGATAAGGAGGTCGAAGGAGAGAGCTTCTGGATGATTAACGCACCGACGTATTTTGGCAATTCAGGTGGCGGGGTTTATTCTGTTCCTGATTGCAACCTGATCGGTATTTTCAGCATGATTTATACCTATGGTAAGGCAAAGCCCATGGTGGTTCCTCATATGGGATTGTTTTTGCCCCTCGACAGCATCGCCAAATGGCTGGGTAACGAAGAACTCGGTTTTGTTCTCGAAGGCACGGCAGTTCCCCCAACTGCTTGGAAAGAAATGGGTTACAGCCCTCGGAACTGACCGGGAGAGGCAGGGGATCGAGCCTTGAAATGGCCTGCTGAGCGCAGCCCTTTCAAGTTGCCAAGATTTGCTGCTGATGTTACAAGTGCCCGAATCGCAGGCAATTATACAGGATCAGCCTGTACCCACTGGTAGCCGGGTGACAGAATAAACAGCTGAATCCATTGGAGTGTTTGCGAATGTGCAGGGGGATGGGGTACCACTATCCCGGGCGTATACATACGATCAGGAAATCAGTTGGAGAAACCGAGAATGTTCAGGTTAACAGGAAATCTTATCTGCGGGGCGCTCCTGGTGAGCTCGATCCTCGTGGCACCCTTTGTGTCAGCCCAGGAAGATGCAAAGAAGGGGCAGAAACAGGTTGAGGACCTTTTCAAGAAGGTGGATCTGAAGTCCGAGGAGGAAACAAAGGTCTTCGGGCAGAAGAGTGACAAAGAGGCCATCGAGGTTGTCAATCGTTACCTGCAGGCCCTTGGCAGCAGGGACGTTCTGTTGAAGATCAATGACAGGCTGGCCAAGTTCCGCAATATCAAGTATTCAGCCACCGGGCAGACCGAGGCAGTCATCGCTCTCTACCTCAAGAGGGGGAACAAGTATCGCGAGGAGTGGGAGATCAAGGGCTTCAAGATCAAGGATGCTCCATTGGCTTTTACCCAGGTCTACAATGGGGAACTGCAGGAAGGCTGGGTCAAGATGCTCGGGACAGTCTCTCCCCTGGAAGGGCGGACGCTCAGCGTGTTTGTCTGGGATAAGCAGGTGGATGATTTCTTTGTCTCCTGGGAAGAAGATGGTTACGGGGTCAAGACAATAGGCCAGGGGCTCGTTGAGGATGATTCCTGCGATATCATCGAGGTGTCCGATTTCACCGGGCGCCAGAAGATTCGTTACTTCTTCTCGAAGAAGTCTGCGCTGCTGCTGAAGAAAGAATGGTTCGATGCTTCGGGAAAGCAGACCGTTAAGAAGGAGCAGTTCTACAAAAGCTACAAGTCCATCGGGTTCAGCGATCAATCGAAGCAGAAGGTCCAGTTTCCTACCCAGCTGGAGATTCATGTGGATGGCGATCTCGACACCGAGCGCAAATATACCGACATCAGGTACAACACCTCCCTTAAAGACGCCATCTTCGCCAAGCCAGAAGGAAAACCTTTCACCGGTGGCATTGATGGAACCAAGAAGAAGCCCCAGGCTCCTGCTGCTGCCAAGGTTGGTCCTGCTCCGCCTGTAGGCGTCCATGGGGGCCGCGGTCGTTCACGTAGCCGCCGGGGAGTGAGCAGGCCGCCTGGTAAAGATCCCAAGGCTGGAACCACCAAGGCTCAGCCTGATCCCAAGGCCAAGCCCGCGCCCAAGTAAAAAGCAGCAGGTGAAAGCAGCCACCGGAAAGTTGGCTGGCCGATGAAATATAGCTCTCCTGCCAGGGAGGAGAGCTATTTAGAGCCCTGGTTCTTCAGGCTCAGCTGGCCGCAGGCGCCCTGGATATCCTCGCCACGGCTTCTTCGCAGGGTGACCTCTCCCGGCAAGAGCCTGCGAAGCTCGTCCCGGAAAGCCAGCATCGATTTGAGGACGGGTTTCCTGTAGGGAGCCCCCTCAAAGGGGTTGAAACCGATCAGGTTGATGGTGGAGTGGATATCGCGAATCTTGTTGGCGAGGTCCCTGGCGTCCTCGCTGCTGTCATTGATTCCCGGCAGGATTACGTATTCGAAGGTGACTCGCCGGCCTGTCTGCCTGTAGTGCTCCCGCACAGCTTCAAGGACATCCTCAAGCGGGTACTTGATGTTGAGGGGGACCAGCTTGTCGCGTAGCTGCCGGTTTGTCGCATGGAGCGAGAGTGCCAGCTTTACCTGCGGGAAGGAGCGGGAGAGCTCCCGGATCCGGTCCGGGATTCCAACGGTAGAGACTGTGATGCGCCGGGCTCCGATACCAAGCTGCCGGGGGTCGGTCATGATCGACAGTGCGCGGCAGAGTCCGTCAAAATTGAGCAGGGGTTCTCCCATTCCCATGAAGACCAGGTTTGTTGGTGCCTGGGCTGTGCGGTTACGAATCTGTACGACCTGGTCGATGATCTCGGCAGCGCTGAGGTTTCCGGCAAATCCCCCGTAGCCGGTGGCGCAGAAGGTGCATTTTACCGGGCAGCCGGCCTGGGTCGAGATGCAGTAGGTAACCCTGTCTCCGTCGGGAATCAGGACGCTCTCGATTCGGCTGTCGTCTCGTTCCTGTTTCCAGAGGAACTTCCTGGTTCCATCCTCGGAGAGCAGGTCAAGGTCGTATTCGAGCGGATGCAGTATGAACTTTTCCTCGAGCTGGGTGCGCAGGCTGCGTGGCAGTCCTTCCATTTCCTGGAAGGACAGGGGAGTTCTTTCGTACAGCCAGCCTTTTAATTGATCAACCCGGTAGGCTGGTTCTCCTGCTTCTTTCACTGCGCTTGCGGCAGCATCGCTGAACTCTTCGGCCAGCAGTTCAAGCAATTGGGTAGGCTCTGTGGTCCCATCAGTTTTCGGCAAAGCGAACGACTCCCTCAAGGGTAAGTGGCCTGTCAGGATTGGGGCGGTAGTTGCGATCGTTGATTGTCCAGAGCCCGTTATGCCTGGGGTCGACGCGGATGGTGGTTGTCCCGATCTGGAGGATCTGTCCGAGCCAGACGGTCTGGCGGCGCTTAACCGGTCTGCGGATTCTTGAGCGCCCCGACCTTGTGTTCTGCCTGGCAGGGGGGGCGCTGTCCTGGGCGATGAGCTCAACCGTGCTGTAGAGCAGGGATGGTTTCCAGGTCCCTTTCGCGGCGATGATGATGTCCTGTTGATGGAAACTAAATTTGAAATTACCGGTTCTCTTTTTGAAAAGGAACAACCTTGAGCGCTTTCGAGGAGTGTAGCTGAACTTGCCGGTCTCGAATCTTCCGTTGGAATAGGTCACCTCGTGAACATCGCCGATCTTCCAGATCTCACCATTGCCACTGCGGAAAGGTTGTGCCCGGTAGAGATCTTTCATGAGCCGGTCCTGGTCCGGCTTCTTCAGGTCGCCTTCTTTCAGCTCCACGATCAGGTTGACCCCATGGGGGAAGCCGACGGACCACAGGTTCGCACCGCCAACTGCATCAGCGAAATCAAAGATTTTCGGTCGTCCGGAGGTGACCGTTTCGCTGACACATCCGCAGGACGAGAGAGCGGCCAGGCAAAGCGAGGCAGAAAGAAATGTCTGCAGGTTGGTTTGTTTCATTCTGCAGCGATTGTAGTCGTCTTTGCTTTTCTGGCAATGCCCTGCTCTTTCTTTGCCCCCTTCTGCTGGAGAAATCCACCCTGGGGCCTTATTTAAGCCGGTAGAATCCTGCTGGCGTTTTCAGGATGAATCCTTCCATTTCCAGTTGTCCAAGCGCCGCAAGCAACTGCCCGGAAGGTACTGCGAGGTGCCCGGCAAGGGCATCTGGGTGCCAGCCGTCTTCCTGTTTGAAGAGAGCTTCCAGTTGGGCTCCCAGCAGTCCCGGGAACGGACGTGAAAGCTCCTTTTGGGTTCCCTTCCCGGCCTGGCGCTTCTGGGTGATTCCTGCTGCGTAGAGCAGATCGTCCGGACAGGTTGCCACGGAGGCACCGTCTCGAAGCAGGTCCAGTCCGCCCTGGTTGTGCTCTTCATCTACCCGTGAGGGCAGGACGAAAACATCCCGTCCCTGTTCCAGGGCCCAGCGTGCAGTGATCAGGCTTCCGGATTTGCGGCCGGCCTGGATGACCAGCAGGATCCTCGACAGGGCGCTGATCAGGCGATTGCGTTGAGGGAAATGATAGGTCCTGGGCGGCATGGAGCAGGGGAACTCGCTGAGGATCGTGCCCGAGCTCTCCCGCAGAATCCTCCTGGCGAGGACCTTGTTCTCAGCCGGATAAATTCTCTGCAGGCCTGAGCCCAGGATCGCCATGGTTCGGCCGCCGCTGTCGATGGCTGCCCGGTGTGCACAGGCATCGATACCCCTGGCCAGCCCGCTGACGATGGTGGCCCCCATTTGCGCAAGCTCTCCGGAAAACCTGGTTGTCTGCCTGAGAGAATAGGGGGTCGGCTTCCGAGAACCCACGATGCCGACCGATGTGGAGTCTTCTGCTTCGATTTTCCCAAGAGCAAATAACAGCAGGGGCATATCCGGCAGGCCACCCAGGGCGCTCGGGCAGGAGGCCAGGGGGGTGGGCAGCAGGGTGATCCCTGCTGAACGACAGCGTCTCCATTCTTCGCTGGCCCGGGTTTTTGTCTTATCGCAATGGAGGCGCCTGGCTATGGAGGGGCTCATGCCCCTGACCTTCAGCAGCCTCCCTGTATCCGCCTGTAATATTTTCGAGGTGCTGCCGAAGGATTCGAGCAGCCTCAGGGCCAGCCCGGCGTTGTAGAGTGTCGCGAGGTGCAGGCGGAGGTGTTCGATGGATTGCTCGGGTGTCAAGGTGCCGGCTTCTTTCCGGGAGCTCTCTTGAGGCCTTATGGAGGACCGGCAAGGAAAGCATAAGGGGCTACACCCGGCTTGCCAGAGCGGCAGCTGGATTCTTTTACGCATAAAGTTTGGACAATACCGGGATGAATACTGAAAATACCGCGCATGTCCAATAAACCCGAATCCGGTAAACGTACCCATACCTGTGGCCAGGCCAGGCTGGAAGATGTCGATGAAACCATTACCCTCAACGGCTGGGTTGAGAGTATCCGTGATCATGGAGGCCTGACCTTCCTGGATTTACGGGACCGTTATGGCTTGACCCAGGTGGTCCTTGACCCCGAGCTTGATAACAGTGAGAGCCTGTCCCAGGTCAGGGTCGAGTATGTCCTTTCGGTCACCGGCCAGGTGAGGGCCCGCCCTGAGGGGATGCGCAATTCCAAGCTGGATACAGGAGATATTGAGGTGGCCGCTTCGGTGGTCGAAATTCTCAATGCCTCAGAGGTCCCTCCCTTCGAGATTGCTGAATCCAAGGAAGAGCCGGGTGAAGAGATTCGCCTGAAGTACCGCTACCTCGATCTACGGCGCC
Organism: uncultured bacterium; assembly: GCA_913050545.1. Classification (GTDB taxonomy): domain Bacteria; phylum Planctomycetota; class UBA8108; order UBA8108; family UBA8108; genus UBA8108. The sequence continues at coordinate 9,685 of CAJWZY010000048.1, forward strand.
AACGGGTACAGAAGAACATGATCTTTCGTTCGAAGGTAACCCGCATCATCCGGCGGGTCCTTGATGAAGAGCAGTTCCTCGATCTTGAGACTCCATTCCTGACCCGCAGCACCCCGGAGGGCGCAAGGGACTTCCTGGTTCCCTCGAGAGTCCATCCAGGCGGATTTTACGCCCTTCCACAGTCTCCCCAGCTTTTCAAGCAACTGTTCATGATTGCCGGTTTTGATCGCTACTACCAGGTCGTGCGTTGCATGCGGGATGAGGACCTGAGAGCTGACCGCCAACCCGAGTTTACCCAGCTCGATATCGAGATGGCCTTTGTCAGCGAAGAAGACATACAGGCTCTTATAGACCGGCTGCTCTGCAGGCTCTTTGATGAATTGCTTGGGGTGGAGGTGGCGCTGCCGATTCCGCGGATGGGTTATGATGAGGCGATGGCGAGGTACGGTTCAGACCGTCCCGACACTCGCTTCGAACTCTTTATAAGGGATGTGTCGGAAGAAGCCATCAAAACGGATTTCCAGGTGTTCAGCAAGGCCGTCGAAGGTGGTGGCGTGGTGCGGGGGCTCTGTGTTCCCGGTGGGGCGAGCCTTTCACGCAAGGACATCGATGGTTGCGAGAGCATTGCCAAGAGCTTTGGCGCAAAGGGCCTCGCCTGGGTGAAGATAGAGGCCGAGGGGACCAAGGG
>CAJWZY010000049.1 GCA_913050545.1 uncultured bacterium
AGGCGGTTCTTTTTCTTCAACCACAGCTTCGCTGCTCGCCGGCTTCTCAGCAGGCGGTTCTTTTTCTTCAACCACAGCTTCGCTGCTCGCCGGCTTCTCAGCAGGCTTTTCTTTTTCCTTTTCTGCAGCCGGGTCCCCACATCCGGCCAGGATTCCTGAAACAATGAATAGAATGCAACAGGTCGGCAAGAGGAGCCGAGTAGTTGGGAAGAAGAGAGAGCTGGCTGTGAAAGGCATCTTGGTTTCTGTTCTTTTCAGTTCAAATGTCGATGTGAATGATCTGTTTTCCTGCCGGCAACAATAGGATTGTACAGTAGGCGTTATTTTTTCGCAGTACTTCCTGCCGGGCATCAGCTGCCGAGGTTGACCTTTCGGCCGCCTGAGCGCACCGAGCGTTCTTCCGCTTTGCAGACGGCGAGGGAATCGGCAGCACCTGCTGCCTGCAGGAGAGGGTCAGTCTTTCCTGACTTCACCGAATTAACAGCGGTCTGCAATTCCCTGGCAAAACCATCGACCGGCTTGATTACGAGTTTGCGGGCCTCCCTGCCGGCAGTGGTGTAAAGCAGTGGCTGTGGTGCGGTGGAAGAGTTGAAGTGTACGGTACCTTTTTCGAAATAGGCATCGTAGCCGTGTTCGAAGCCGAGTCCGGGAGCATTCAGCCAGCCCCCTTCAGAGCTCAGCAGGGGGCCCTTTGCCTTGTGGTGGTAGGTCGTCCGGATGAAGTTCACGCCTTTTTTATCCACCAGGCCGGTGGAGGAAACGGCGGCCGGTTTGCCCGCCAGGTGAACGATAAAATCCGTATCGTGGATATGGAGGTCGATCACCATCCCGCCTGACTTTTTCGGGTCGGAAAACCAGCTGGAATCTCCCCAGTCGGGCATGGCGATGATGCGTCTCATGTGAAGGGCGAGGAGTTTTCCCCAGCGCCTGGTTTTAACCGCATCTGTCAGCAGGCTGAATTCCGGCATAAATCTCAATACCTGGGCAACCATGAGCTGTTTGCGCGATTTCTTTGCTGCCCGCAGCATTTTCCGGGCATCAGCCGGGTCGAGGGCCACTGGTTTTTCTACCAGGACAGCCTTGCCTGCCTGGAGGCAACGAATGGCGGCATCTGCATGCAGGTAGGAGGGCAGGCAGATATCGACCAGGTCGACGTTGTCGTCTTCGATGAGGGCATCGAGGGAGGGATGGACCTCGATCCCCTTCATATTCTCTTTACTTCCTCCATCGCCGAAGTTGCCCCCGACGCTGGAGAAATCTCCCCTGGCCTTCTTCGGATCGCTGGTTGAGATTGCAACCACCTTACCGCCTCGAAGACCCCTTGCAGCCCGCAGATGGGTCAATCCCATGAAACCGAGACCGACCAGGCCAATTCCTACCGAGCGTTTCTTCGCCATCGCTCCGACTCCCTGTTGCTTGTTAATGACCGGTTTGGGAAACGGAAAGTTTGGGCCTGTACGGTAAAAGTTTCAAGTACGCAATCACGGATAAACCTATCAAAAATGCGGGGTTGCGCAATGGAAGGAACAGGGCAGGGCGATACTAGGCGAATTCTTGCCCACCATTCAGTTACCTGAGTGGTACAATCGCCCTTACATTCAGCCAGCCTGCTCTGAGGCTGGTGGCGAGCCTGGGGTGGGGCTTCTGAAATACCCGTCTTGTCAACTTATTCCCTGTCATGCAAGTGTCCGGGGTGCCTGCAGCTGCCAAGACATAAGTAGTTTGTATATAAAACATTAGGAAAATGGACATAGCTTTTAGCGAGGAATGATCGCTGTGTCCGGCTGTCTCAATTTTCCTGCTATTTGAATGATCCGGGATTTGCCAGTCAGGGCAGAGACGACCGGCGGTGCGGTGAGTAACCGCAGCAGCCGGGTTGGCTATCTGTTGTCCCCGGAAGGATTGAAGAACCACGAATCAACCTTACTGGTTTGAGTTCTTCTGCCCTGGCAAATGAATGACTTTGAATTTCGAGTTTAGGAATAACGAGGAGAGAGAAATGTACTTTACTGAAAAGCAGCTTCGAATTATGGAGTTCATCCAGCAGTTTCGTGAGGAGCGTGGAATATCACCGACCCTCGATGAGATTGCCTCTAATTTTGGTGTCACCAAGATCACGGTTTACGAGCATGTGAACCAGCTCGAGCGCAAGGGCGCCCTGAAGCGTGAGAAGTTCCGTGCCCGTTCGATCGAGTTGCTCGCTCCGGTCGAGGAGCGCAAAGCTCGTTATTCGATGCCCTTGATGGGTAACTTCCGTGAGGGTTTGCCGATCGAGGCGACCGAGGAGAGAGAAGATCTCAATATCTCAGAGATGCTCCCTTATGGCCGTAACTTCTTTGCCTTGCGAGTGCGTGGCAATGAGCTGACGAACGACCACCTCACCGATGGAGACCTCATTATCGCTGAGAAACGCGAGCTGGTAGATAACGGAGATGTCGTGGTCGCAGTGCTCAATGGTGGCAAGGCCTGTCTGAAGAAGTTCTACCGGGAAGAGAACCAGATACGACTCCAGTCACCCAATGGCAGCATGGAAAGCGAGTTGGTAACCCATGCTGATATTCGGGGTGTCGTGGTAGGCATTCTCCGTCGCTTTGATGAAACTTCCATCTGAGCGGCGGTTTAACCGCCTGTAGATACGAGGCAGGGGCCGAGGACCGGCCTTCACCGAGTTGATGAGAAAACCGTACGCAGGAGACCGGCCAGGTCTTTTGGCAGTACGGTTTTTTCGATTCCAAGGCTTGCCGCAAGGAGCTCTTCGCCGAGCTTGCCGGGGGGACAGGTAGGGCTTCGGCCGCCGCCGTGGCCGGCGATCCGGGAAAAAAACGGAACCTCGGCACCTTCCTGGGGGTACATCCCGACCATGTGCAGGATGAAGCCATCCTGTTGATGGCAGGCAGCTGCCAGGCTTTCGATGGCAGCAAGGCTGGAGTATTTTGGCGGCGCATCACCAATAACAAGGATGTGCCGTGCGGCTGAAGGGCGCCATTCAAAGCGCCCCAGCTCCAGGCTGCCCCGGATAGCCGAATCGATGCCTTCGGGCACATCGCCTCCACCGAGGGCTTTGAGCTCCAGGATGGGGTGAAGAAGGTCGTCCGCCGGCTTTTCAGACAGGGGATGAGAGGTGATGACCTTGTCCTTATAGGTCAGCAGCCCAACGCGCAGGTTCCCCGTACTCCATTGAAGGGCGGGCAGCAGCCAGCTGCAGGCCTTTTTCAGGTCTTCCAGCCCCGCCTCCATGCTTCGGGTGGTATCTACTGCCAGCACCAGGTCGAGCCCCCGGCGGTCGAGTCCGGTGAGCAATTCTGAGAAGGCTTCCAGATCCGGCCAGCCGGGTTTGGAGCCTTCAGCGAGAGTGATCGCTGTGCTCCAGCCATCCTCGAAGGCGGTGTCGGTCTGGTCCTTCCCTTTCCCTGTGGCCTGGAATCGTTCAAGAAGTTCCGGTCCGCGCGGGCGTCCAGCTACGTTTTCTCTACTGGCATTGAGGATGGTGCGAATCCTGTTGGACTCGGTAACCAGGGGAGGTGGCTGGCTCAGCAGCAACCGGATGGCGTGATCCTGTACCCGGGGATTCGGGTCGAGAAGGTGGGCTGCGGTGAGAATCGGCAGCGTGGCACTCCTTGAAAGAAACAGCAGCCGGGCGAGGGCAGGGGCTTCGAATACAGCCCTGGGCTCTATACCCGTCCGTTTTTCCGACCGAACGGTTTTTTTATTCTCGTTGTCTGACTTGAACCGGTCTTCTATGGCACGGAAGAATTCTTTCCAGAGTTCTTCTTCTTCGAGGGGTTTTCCCAGTGGCTTTTCATCTAGCTGCCGGGGAGCTGGAGGTGGGGAGCTTCTGGCGATAGTGGGAGGCTCTTCGGGGCTCTCGGACGGGTCTTTCGTTGCGACCTCCACAGGTGGTTCTGCAGAGGTGGTCTTTTTCTCCTGCGGGCTGGCACCACCTTTTTCCGGCTGCGCTTTCGGGGCAGGCAGCTGTGAAGCGCCTGGTTGTTGTTTCAAGCTGCTGGCTGCATCCCCTGGCAGACGGGCAGGCGCTATTGCCGCAGTGGCGGAGGCCTCTTTGACAACAGGCTGCTGGTTTGCCAGCTTTTCGGCCAGGTTCGATTCCACCTCGTTAAGGCGGGTGTAGAGATAGATGATGACCACGATGTTAACCAGCAAGCCGACGATTCCCAGGCTGGCGGCGATATAGGTCCATTCACTATGGCGGACCTGGAGTTGTTGGCCGCATCGACAGCGGATCTGGCGGGGCATCCGTCACCTCGAAAAAGTCAGAAGGATATTATCACTACCATGACATTCTATCCTGAAGGTCTGTTCAATCCAGTTGGATTGGTACTGGATCTGGTTGACCAGGGAGTTACCGGTCGATAGGCGGTATTATTAAAGAGAGCTATTATGCCCTTTAAATGCACCTAAGTGCAGATAGGCACTAATATTCAAATCCGCTTGATAATCGCTGATGTCAGTGATACTTTTGTTTGAGTTCTTCATTCGGCACCATCTGGATTATTGAGGTGCTTAGAGGAATCTCGATAAGCGTCCAGGCAGTGTAATTCGTTCTGGAATAGACTTTTAAGTGAATCTTTAAACGGGGGAAGCTGGTGGGGTTATCCCGTTTACTCCAGTTTATTGCACTGATTCGGGCATCTTTGAATGTGAATTAGCGACTGTATCGTTGAATATTGGTTTTTGGTCAGTTGGCTGGGGGACTCTGACCGATAGATTCAGTATTCGGCTAAAAAATGAAATGAAGTAAACGCGTCTTAACTGCCTCAGGCTTGGTGTTAAGACAGGAAATTAGGAGGTTGTAGGAATGTTGGTATCTCGTGACGCCATGCGCACCTTCGGGTGGATCCTGGCCCTGACCTTGTCGATGGCGGGGTGTCAGTCCGCTCCCGAGCAGATCACCTCAAAGGATGTTTCAGACGATTTCGGTGAGGTGTTGCCGAACCAGGAAGAAATAACGGTTGAGAGTGTTCAGAACAAAGAGATGCTTCACCAGCGGGCGCAGGCTGAGTTCCGTCTGGGACCGGCCTTTGCTTTTGACCTCTTTGATCCCGGCAGGGATCCCCATACCGACGTCGGTATCCTGGGTGGTGGTAAGCTCCAGCTCGAGACGGCAAAGAATATCTACATGGGACTTTCGGTAGACTGGACCGATGCTGTTGTAGAACAGAATACGTCCGGGTTGGGAGAGCAGATCTTTGCGGTTAAAGGTTATGACCGCCTTTCCGTTCTCGGCACCATCGATTACGACATTCCCATCAATGACAACCCCGACGGACTGATCCTGCGCCTCGGCATGGGAGTCGGAATGTGCTTTGTTGATTTCAACAGCGCACCTAATTTTTCCAACGATACGATTGAGGACATCTACCAGATCATGTTCCGTCCCTCGATCGGTTTGCGCTACCCGGTTTCGGAGCACCTGCTCCTCTTCAGTGAACTTACCTACGACATAGTTCCTGAGAGGACCATGGCCACCCAGAGTGATGCCGCGATCCTGGGGGAACGGTCCATCCTGTCAGCCGGGACGGTCCTGTTCGGCGTTTCCTACCAGTGGTAATGGGAGGCTTCGGCCTCTCTGTCATGCGCTGCTGTTGAATCAGCGGGTCGAAGTTTTCGTGCCCGGAGATGGGGCTTTCCCTTTGTCTCTCGGCACGGATTCTGTGTTAGGATAGCGGGCCTTGAATCAATGCCCCTCAGCCGGGGCGAGCCCCAATGGAGCGCTAAGGCCTAATGCAGAGGGAAACTTCAAACCTTGAGAGTAGTGTCAGGGAAAGACGGCGGAATCTTCGCCGCCGGGATGCCCTGGAGATTCTGCTGAAGGCGCGGGATGGATTGATTGCCGAGATGGCTGAAGAGATCCGTCTGCGCAGGGATGCCCTGGTGGACTCTACCGGTGAACAGAATGTGCTGGGCTTTGAGTTCCAGGAGATCGAAGACCGCTATACAGCCCGGCTCCAGGCCCTCAATTCAATCCTCGAAAACCTCGAATACAGGCGGCCACGCCTTGCCCACAGGATCGAGACCATCTCGACCACCAGCGAAAACCTGAAGAAGGATCTCAATGAGCTGGTCAGCCGCTTTGACCAGTGGGACCTGGTCGATGTAACGGTTACGCAGTTGTCTGATTCCAGCCTGTTGGCGCTGGTCTCCTTCACCGCTGACGATTACGGCGAATAATCCGGACGGTTTGCAGGAGAGGTCTGCGGGGGGTCAGTACCTTCCCAGCAGGCGTTCTTTTGCCGGCAGGATCTCGAGGCAGGTGGTCCACCAGCCCGATTCGATGGTCTCGGAGAACTCTTCCGGGAGACCTTCCGCCCGCATCTCGATGGCGAGGGCTTCTGAGTCGTAGCTGACGGGGATGAACTCGGCGGTGATCCGCCCTCCTTCTTCACCCAGGATGGTGTACCAGGTTTCCCGGGAACCATCATTTTCCGGGCGTCCGAGGGCCCCTGTATTGATGAAGAGTTTATTCGAGGGCAGTTCACGCTGCCATTTGAGACCCGTATGGGTAACGGCGATTACGTCGGCTGCGTAATCCTTGCAGAGCTTCTGGAGGAAATGGGTCGGGGTGGTCGAGCTCCAGAGGAACTCGTTCTGGCGCCGGGGTGAGCCATGGCACAGCAGCACTCGCCGCCCGGCGAATTCGAAGCGGATTTCTCCCGGCAGGCTTCGAAGCCATTCCCGGTTTTCTTCCGAGGTATTCCGGTAGGTGTACTGGTAGCTCAGCCTGGCGAAGTGGTTGTCCCGGGGATCGGTATAGCCGCACTGGCAGTCAGGGAGGTCTCTTGCCAGGGAGTCATCGTAATTGCCGGCCAGGGTTTTTACTCCGTGATCTTTCAGCAGTGGATAGACCTTGTCAGGATTGGGGCCGAAGGCTCCGAGATCTCCCAGGCAGTAGATCCCGGTAATGTTCCGGGTTGCCATGTCGGCAAGGGCCGCCTCGAGGGCCAGGTGGTTGGCATAGATTCCGCCGAAGAGAGCGATTTTCCCGGGAGAGGAGCTGCTCATCTCATTCCACCCCCCAGCCGCCAATATTGGAGCAGATGGCTCCATGTACATAGCAGGTATAGCAGGCCCCCTGGTCGAGGCGAAAGGGGCCGGAGGCATCTTCCAGGCTGTCTCCAAGGTGCGCGCCGGGCGTCTCGATCAGGAGCGGGCAGACGGCTACCCCCCGGTCTGTCACCGTTCTGCTCCTGCTGCACAAGAGCTGGTTGCTGTCGTATCCTTCCATCATCTCCTCGCTGATCCTCTCCGCCTGTGAATAGGGCCTGCTGCGCTCAGCCTCCATGCCAAGGTGCAGGGTCGGCAGGATCTTGATTCTCGGACGCTGGTAGCCGGTCTCTTTGAGGGTGGTTACGAACGTTTCGAAAACTCGGGTGTTTTCCTCCTCAGGCCAGGTCTGGGCCATGGTGATAATCGGCAGGAAGCCGGCCTCGACGAGCATCCTCACGCCCTCGAGGGCTTTTTCAAAGGTGCCTTCGCCCCGGATGGGATCATTGGTCTGGGGGCTGTAGCCGTCGATGCTGACACGCAGCTCGAGGCTGTAGAGGCTTTGTTCGGAAATAGCCCGCAATGCCTTGATCGAGGAAGGGGTAAAAACCGTTCCGTTGGTGAGGACCGTCGCCGGGCCGATTGCCAGGGTCTCCTCGAGAACCTGGAGCATGTCACGGTTGAGAAAGGGCTCACCCCCGGTGAAATAGTATTCTTTTACCCCGAGGGCCTGGGACTCCTGCAGGTAACGCCGGATGGTTTCGAGGTCCATGAAGCCGAAATTGTCGTTGCCCGGATGGCAGCTGATGAAGCAGTGATTGCAGGAGAGGTTGCAGAGGGTCCCGCCTGCCTGGAACCACAGCTCATCGAGGCTTTCGAGTTGCTGCAGTGGAGCGTCCTGGCGGGAGCCGTTCTCAGGTCTGGTCATCGGCTGTAAGCTCCGAGTAGAGGTCCAGGCTGTCGTCTGCCTCGACCAGCCTGAAGATATCCCGCACCTGGCCGATCCCTGTCTGCAGCAGGAAGTCGCTGCGGCGGCCGTAGCTTTTATGCCCGGCGATGTAATAGCCGGGTTCCGGGTTTGACAGGGTATCGCCCGGCAGCTCCTCAGCAGCCAGGCAATCTCCATTGGAATCGCCGCCAGGCAGGGCGGCCGCCAGCTTCATCGGCCCCTCGCTTGCATAGCAGAGGTGGACCTGGAGTTCACGGTGATAGCTGTTATCCGGCCTGTAACCGGTCATGGCGATGATCCGGTCGACCACCACAGCTGAGCTGTCCTGCCCTTGCGGGTCGCACAGCTCAATATGGATTTTGCCGCCCTCCTGCCGCAGGCTCGTGGTGACGACTCCTTTAAGAACTTCACAGCCGGCAGGTGGGGACGAGCAGAAGCGGTTGGCGGCCCGCGAGAGCCTGTCTCTTTGCGGCAGGGGGTCGTTTTCTATGACAGGAAGGGGTTCTTCGCGGGAGTCTCTCCGTGCCCAGATCAGCCGGGTTCCGGGGTCTTCTTCAAGCAGCAGGGTGAAGGCCTCGAGCACGGTGGCGGCAGAGTAGCCGGCACCTGCCAAGAGGGTGGTTCCGCCGGCATAGAGCGGCCTGTCAGCACCGAGGACATCTGGAATATGGTAGCTGATGAGGTCTTCAAGCGCCTCTTCGCCCGGGGCCGGGAGCCCCCCATCTCCGAGGCTCGCCGGGTTGCGATAGACCCCCGTAGCATCGATCACCACGTCGGCCGACTCCGTTTTCCGGGCGCTGTTTTTCGCCTCCAGCAGGAGACGGAATCGCGCTTCGCTGCGTTCTTCTGCGCCGATCGCCTCGGTTTTCAGCAGGCCGGCCCTGGCGATCCCCACGACCTCGCAGCCGGTTCTGATACGGTTACCGAGGGCGCTTGCCAGGGGGGCCAGGTAGCTGCGACAGTACTCAGCGGCTCCGGGGCAGGCTTTCCTGTCGGGGATGTCGAGTCCGAGTTCTTCGATAGTGGCCAGTCCCAGCGCAGAGGTATTGAGAGCCCAGGGTGAAAACAGCTCCAGGAATCCCCACCGCCGGATGTTCGCGCCGGGCTCCTGGCGTTCGTAAACCACCGGGCGATGACCCAGAGCTGCGCAGTAGAGTGCTGCCTCCAGTCCGATGGGGCCGGCGCCGACAATCGCGACGTCCTTTGGCCGGGCCTGGGTCCGCAGTTCCCGGATCATTATTCGGGAAGCACCTGTCGGCAGGCCGCGCCCGATGCTCCCGGGTCGACCCCGGCGACGAGCTCAAGCGGATCCCAGGTAGCGACCTCTGCGGCGTAGACCCGCCCGACGACTCCGAAAGGGTTGGGGCTGTGGATGATCTCCCAGCCGCTTTCAGCAAGGGCGCTGACGACCTTGGCAGGGAAGCGCGATTCGAGCAGCAGGAGCTTCTCTGCATAGGCATCGAAGCGCGGATGGACGACCGCCTCGGCAACGTTCATGCCGTAGACGGTCACGTTGGCAATCACCTGTGCGATACCTGCTGTGATGCGGGCCGCGCCGGGCGACCCGAGAACGAGCTTCGGTTTCCCGTCCTGCAATACGATGGTCTCGGCAACAGCCGTACTCCTGGATTTTCCAGCAGCAATGGAGTTTGCCGATCCTGGCCGTGGGTCAAAGGCGCTCATGCAGTTGTTGAAGAGGATTCCCAGTCCGGGAGAGAAGACACCCGAGTTGTAGCCCAGTGAATGGGAGAAGGAGATGGAGTTCCCATCCTTGTCGATGATTGTCAGCTGGGTGGTGTCGGGGCAATCCGCTCCGCTGTGGGCGGAATCCCGGCTGGCGAGGGCGTCGAGGTATTCTTCTTCGAGGAAGCTCTCATCTGCAGGGGTGCCAAAGGTGGTATCCCCCTGGTTTGTGAGGCGGTCATTCCAGACCCGCTTGAGAATCTCCGAGAGCCCGGCGATGTACTCGGGGCTGTTGTGTGCGGGCAGGGAGTTGCTGAGCTGGCGCTCCAGGAGGGCCAGCGTCTGCAGGAGCGCAACCCCCCCGCCTGGAAGTGGCGTGGTGAGGACATCGAAGCCCCGGAATTTCCCCTGCAGTGGTTCGCGGACAGTAGGTTTGTAGCCCTCGAGGTCGGCAAGGGTCACGAGCGCACCGTTCGCCTCCCAGTCCGCGGCAATCTCCCGGCCGAGCTCTCCCCGGTAATAGCTCTCGGGGCCCTCTGTTGCCAGGCGCCTGTAGGTTTCGGCCAGGCTGGGCTGGCGGAAAATTTCTCCGGCCTTGTAGGTCTCACCATCCTCCTTGAAGCAGAGCTCCCTGCCCACCCCGGTAAATCCAAGT
>CAJWZY010000050.1 GCA_913050545.1 uncultured bacterium
TGTTGAGGATAGTAATGGGAATTCCCCTCGACAGTCCCGTCTGCTGAGAGATGTCGGTCGTATAAGGAGAGACCAGGAAGATTGTGGGGATCCCCAGGGAGACAGCCCGGTTGATCTCGTAGACCTGGCGGTCCTCGAGCGCATGCGGCTGGGCCACCACCAGGCATTTGACCATCTTGACGTGATCTCCATCTGCAAGGGTCACCTCTCCGGAGGGCTCTTCCCCTCTTTCCTCTTTCGCCTTACGGTCGCGATCAGCCTTGATGCTCCTGGCGAGATCATCGATCGAATCGCCTTCCTTCAGGGAGATCTGTCTCACATCGACCAGCTCCTGGAGGAAATTGATCACCGCCGCGTATTCAGACGGAGGCGGCGGAGTCGGGCGGGCAGGATTCACGGGCGGTGCCGGCGGCTTGCGCGCATCAAAGAAGGCCACCACCGGCTTCTCGGACTGGGTCACCTTCACGATTCGATAGGCCAACTCGTACTCGAGACTCTCCACCCTGCTGTGGAAGGGGATGACCTCCGCCGGGCGGTCAAGATAGGAGATCTTGATGGAACTGTAGACCCGCAGCTGCTTGACCGAATTGGCTGTCCGGTCAGGAACGATATAGGGGTTGATCCCCACTTCCGCCAGGGACTGGATCTCCTTCTGCTTGAACTCCGCCAGCAGGATCTCCTCGTAGGCCTCTTCCTTGGTCTTTTTCTTGTCGCGCGCAGCCCTCTCCTTGGCCTGGGCCTCGCGGTTTTTCCTGATATCCTCGGCACTCGGACGCTGGCGCCCGGCCATCATCGCCTGGATATCCATGGCCGGCTCAGGCTCCTGGAGAGCTTCGGTTTCCCCTGCAGTATAGAGCTTCATGTACTCTTCGGTAGCTTTCGCCGCAGCCCGGTCGGCAAGATCATCCGGATTGACGATCGAATACCTGATCTTTCCATCGGAGATCTTCCGCAACTCTTCGAACTGATCCTCGGTATCCCGGACGATCGTGGTCAGAAAGCTCGGCAGCTCTTCGCTGCAGTAATAGGTGAGCGTCACCTTGTCTTTGAGATCGCCGAAGATTTCATACGTGGCATCGGAGATCGTATAGAGTCCGTCCTCGGTGAAATCCATCTTGAGGCCACTGGTCTCATCGGCCGTCATGCTGAGAAGCGACAGGACCGCGACCAGGAGGACAAGCGTGATTCCACTGCTGAGGTAATATTTTTTTCTGTATTGTCTGCTGTCAGTCATTTTGCACCTCCTCCTTAGAACTTCCTGCCTTCAACGAACAGGTTGTTCAGCACCAGGAAGAAAACCGTAACACTGAGGCCGTAGATCAGCCCCACCGGGTTAACAAGTCCTTTTGAAAACTCACGAAAATGAGAATCCGTTCCGAACCAACCAATGAAATTACCCAGCCCCTCCACTCCATTGAGGAATTTAACCACGGGAGGATAGCCGATCCCCACCATCACGAGTGAAAAAGCGATCGCGATCAGGAGAGAAACGATCTGGTTGCTCGTCAGCGTGGAGGCCCAGGCTCCAAGGGCAATATAGACACTCGAGATCAACAGGGCTCCGAGGTAGGAGGTGAAAATAACCCCCCACTCAATGGTGGTAACCGAGGCGAGGCTCAATGGCACAACCAGGGTCAGGGCAAGACTGACGGCAATCACGAACAGGCCGGCGAGGTATTTCCCGACAACGACCTCCCAGGCCTGCACCGGCCACGTCAACAGGAGTTCGATGGTCCCTGACCGCCTCTCCTCGCTCCACAGCCGCATGGTGACGGCCGGGATGAAGATCGACAGCACCCATGGAAACCAGAAAAAGAAGTTCCTGAGATCCGGGCTTGTCTGGGAAAAGAAGGGGAAGAATACAAAAAAGAGAAACCCCAGGATAAAGACAAACAGGATGATGAAAATGTAGGCGATCGGCGAGTTGAAATAAGCCGAGACCTCACGTCGAAAAATCGTGGATATGTTTCTCATGTTTCTCAGGTTCCCTCTTGGGCCGTGGAATCGTCTTCAGAAGCTTCTGAGACGGTCTCCTCGGCCTCCACTGGAGCAGTGGTCTCGCTCTCTGGAGGCTGCGCCTTCTCTGCCGCTGCTACCCCGTTGCCGGAAGCTCCCTGGGGAGCGCTGTCCTTGGTCAGCTCAAGGTAGACATCTTCGAGGCTGTGTTCATCTGGTGAAAGAGCCGAGAGAGTCCAACCGTTATCTGCAACTGCCTTGAATACTCCCTGGCTGATCTCCCCCCCCGACCCGGTCGTCAAGCGGTACTCGGTATCCGAGCCGCTGCCACTGATGGCTTCTACAGTGTTGACTCCACCGACCTTGCCAAGAGCAGCAACGACCTCCTGCTCAGGTCCCTGGATCCGGGCCTTGAGGCCTGAACGGTCACTGAGAGAGCGCTGCATGTTCTGGGGGGTATCATCTGCCACGATCCGCCCATCCTTGATAATCATGATCCGGGTACCGATCGCCGAGATCTCCTGGAGGATGTGGCTGGACAGAATAATCAGCTTTTCTTCTCCGAGTTTCCTGATCAGCTCACGGATCTCGATGATCTGGTGAGGATCGAGGCCACTTGTAGGCTCATCCATGATCAGGATGCCGGGATCATGTACGAGTGCCTGGGCGATTCCAACGCGCTGCTTATAGCCCTTGGAGAGGTGCCCGATGTTCTTGCGCAGGAAACGGCGAAGATTGAGCAACTCGACCACCCGGTCAACCGCTGATTGCGCCTCGGAACCTGACAGTTGCCGCGCCTTGGCGACAAACTGGAGGTACTCAAGGACCTGCATATCCATATAAAGCGGTGTGCTCTCCGGCAGGTAGCCGATGGCCTTGCGAACCTCCATGGGGTTTTTCAAGGCGTCTACGTCATTGACATAGACGCTGCCTGAATCTGCCACCACGTAGGAAGTGATAATCTTCAGGGTGGTCGATTTCCCGGCACCATTGGGGCCGAGAAATCCGAGGATCTCACCCTTGCCGACCTCGAAGCTGACGTCGTTGACGGCAACCGTCGCCCCGTAGGTCTTGGTAATGTTCTGAACCTTAATCATGCGCAAACTCCACTGCGTACCCCTGCTTTACGGAGGGCTCTGCCCCCTTGTTCCGGTAGTTGGTGCAAGCCGATTATTACAACAAAAACGGGAGCATATTTCGAGTGCCTATTTACCCTGAAAAACCACCCGGAAGAAAATTATGAACGTGCTCAACCTGCAGGCATAAAATGCCTTACGACCGCCTCCAGGGCTACGAAAGCCCCCTTCAGCCGCTACAGACCCGCGCGCTGAGGAGAATGTCGGGCCCCAGGGATTCCTGCCGCAGGCCTGAAAGCTGAAGCGAATCTGCCAATTTTTTAAAACCATCGCCTTCCACCGGAGAAAGAGCCTGGTCGCCACCGAGAATCCTGGGAGCGATAAAAGCCGCGATCTCCTGCACCAGGGAGCCCCTTGCAAAGCTCCCGGCCAGTCCCGCTCCGCCTTCAACCAGCACTTGAGAAACCCCCATCGCCGACAACTCCTTGAGCAGCCGGTCAAGGTCGAGCCGGCCGGCTCGCTGCGGCACCAGCAGGATCTCCACCCCCCTGCGCTTCAGCTCTCCCAGGCGCCTGGAGCTGTTGGCTCCCTCAGTGCTGACATAGAGCCTTGCCCCGGGTCCGGCAGAACGGGAAGTTGAAAGCAACTTGAGCTTGAGTGGCAGTCGTCCCTGGCGATCGAGAATAACCCGCAGGGGTACTCTTCCCCTTGCCGGGCGGGGAGTGAGAAGGGGATCATCCGCGAGGGCCGTGCCGGTCCCCACCATGATGGCGTCTACACGCCGGCGAATCGAATGAGCACGGGACCTCGCTCTCGAACCCGTAATCCACTGCGACTCCCCCCCGGCCGTGGCTATTTTCCCATCGATGCTCATGGCCCATTTCAGGATTACCCAGGGCCTGTTATTTTTCCGCCAGAAAAAGTAGGGCGCGTTCTGAGACAGGGCTTCACGGCGAAGAAGACCGCCGTGCACCTCAACCCCTCTCTGGCGGAGCCACCGGGGCCCCTTGCCTCGAGTCAGGGGGTTCGGGTCTGAGACCGCATAGAATACCCGCCTGATCCCCGCCTCCAGGACAGCCTCGCAGCAGGGAGGTGTCTTTCCATGATGGGCACAGGGTTCGAGGGTTACATAGAGGTCGGCACCAGCACACCTGCCTGCATCACGCAGGGCAGCCTGTTCGGCGTGTGGCCCACCATACCTTTGGTGGTATCCACGGCCAATGACGCTTCCCCTGTGAACCACGACCGCCCCCACAAGAGGGTTCGGAGAAACCCCTTCAAGCCCCTTGAGTGCGAGCTCGAGCGCCTCTTCCATAAAAACTGGGGCAGGACGGGAAGAAGCCACTCAACTTCCTTTCCCGGGCCGCTCCCCTACCAGTACAACGGGAGTCACCTCGGTAACCTTTACGGTAACGAGGTCACCCACAAGGTCTTCGTCTCCCTGGCTGGGGAACACCACGATCTGGTGCTTGCGGTTTCGTCCACTCCAACGCGTCTTGTCCTTCTTGCTGAGGCTCTCCACCAGCACCTCGGTCTCCTGGCCGATTGATTCGCTGTTGGCCTCCAGGCTGATACGCTTCTGGATCCCAAGCAGGACCTGGTTACGCTCCCTCTTCACCTCCTCGGGGACGTCATCTTGAAGATCTGCGGCAGCAGAGGTCCCCGGGCGCTCAGAATACTTGAAGATATAGGCTCCATTGAAGCGCACCTCCTCCACCAGCTTCACCGTCTCGGCAAATTCTTCATCGGTCTCACCACAAAAGCCGACGATCAGGTCGGTGGCCAGGGCGATGCCGGGAACCTGCTCCCTGCATTGATCGATGACCTTGCGGTAGTGGTCCATCGTATAGGAGCGCAGCATACGCCGCAAAACCGTATCAGAACCTGACTGGACCGGCAGGTGAAGATACTCGCAGACCTTCTCCAGGCTTCCAATAGCCTCGATAAGATCAGGGTTCATGAACCTCGGATGGGAGGTGATAAAATGTATCCTTTCAAGACCATCAATCTGGTTCAGGCCGTAGAGAACATGCTGCAGGCCGATCCTCCTGCCGGGAGCAAGCCGCTTGCCGTAGGAGTTGACGGTCTGCCCAAGGAGGGTGATCTCCTTCACCCCGCTGGCGGCCAGCACGGTCGCCTCTTCAATAATCTCGTTCACCGGCCGACTGACCTCCGGCCCCCGGGTTCTTGGAACTACACAATAGGTGCAGGCCATATCACAGCCACGCATCACTGAAACGAATGCATGCCTCGGCCTTGGACCGAGGTTTTCTTTTCTCTCGAACCGAACCGGGGTATCCAGATCAAGGGCCGCAACCTGCCCCTGCGACCTGGCCTCGTCAATCAACTGCGGCAGGCGAAGAAACTCCCCCGGGCCACAGACGATCCCCACATGGGGATAGCGGCGAAAGATGTCGTGCTGATGATTCTGAGCTCCACAGCCGAGCACCCCGATCACCAGGTCGGGCCGCTCCCCTTTCAACTTCTTCAGATGTCCCAGCTTGGAAAAGAACCTGTTCTCCGCCTGTTCCCTGATCGCGCAGGTATTGTAGAGGATCACCCCCGCGCTGGATGGATGGTCGGTCAACTGGTAGCCGTTTTCATTCAGCACCCCGAGCATCAGCTCTGCATCGAGCTTGTTCATCTGGCAGCCGAATACCTCGAAATAAACCCTTCGGTCAATTCCTGCCCCGGCTGCCGCTTCAACATCCGCCCGAACCGAATGCTCATCGCAGGCGCCTTCGCTCAAGAGCCCCTCACCTGCCGGAGCGTCTCCAGGCTGACCTTCACGGCTGAATTCCTCGCCGGTTTCAGCCGGCAATACTGGAAGCCACCGCATATCTATATCGTGTCCCTGCTTAATGAAACCATTCGGCGATAGTAATCGGTCTACCCCGCAAGTCAAGTCTACCGCCCTCCTGTCCCTCACCTCCATTTTGCCGCCCCAAACGAGATTCTTGCGGTAAATAGAACTAGTGGTAAAATATAAAGCAGAAGAGGGTATCGGTGAAGAGTTGGCGTGTGGGCCCATTATGGCCCAACCGGAAGTCCGGCAGGAAACGCCCGAAACGCTGAATTCTCAAGCAAAGCAGGCC
This sequence comes from uncultured bacterium, assembly GCA_913050545.1. Lineage (GTDB taxonomy): Bacteria > Planctomycetota > UBA8108 > UBA8108 > UBA8108 > UBA8108. The sequence continues at coordinate 6,128 of CAJWZY010000050.1, forward strand.
GATAGAATTTCCTCACCTTGCAGATCAAATCAATAAAATGAACCTCAAAAAATGGTCCTGGAAAGAGATGGATCCGGTCGAGATTCCAGCGCCGAAGCTGGGTCTCGAGTTCGAGGCTATCCTTCTTGAGACCGCGATCAAGAGCGTTGACTGGGGAGGAACGGGAGCTGCCGCCCCTTCTGCAGGCGAGATCGGCTGTCTCGTCTCCCTCCACGATATCTATTCACGTCTCAAGCAGAAGCACAAAGGGCTGCACGTCGATCAGCTCCTCGTCAAGCTCTGCCCCGAAGATAAAAAGCTCCGCTACAACCTCGCCTGCAGTCACAGCCTTGTGGGTGAAATAGAGCAGGCGTTCGAAGAATTGAAATCAGCAATCAAGCTGGGTTACGACAACTTCGATCTATTGCTGATTGACGACGACCTGGACAACCTTCGTAACGACCCTCGCTACAGGGATCTCCTGGAAGAGTTCGAGTCCACCCTCTGAGCCGGCTGCACGTGCCGGGTACAGCCCGGGCTGAAAGCCCGGAAGGCTAGGCGCCGGAAAGAACCTGCCGCAGTCCTTCGACGATTTCCTCTACCGTTCCGCCTGCCGTGTAGCCGGCAGCCTTGGCATGCCCCCCACCACCAAAGCCACGGGCAATTTCCTGTACGTCCACCTGCTCAACCGACCTCAGGCTCACCTTGAAGGTGTCAGCGGAAAACTCCGAGATCAGAGCCGCTGCATGGGCTCCCCTCACCCCCTTGAGAATATCAATCACTCCATCGAGATCTTCCCGGACAGTCCCAAGATCTTTCATGGTTTCAATGGATACAGAGCTCCAGACCAGGCGGCCTCCCAGCTCGACCTTGTGATCGTCGAGAACCTTCCCCCACAAGCGGGTCTTCTGCGAGCTTCTCGAACCGTAAATCAACCCGTAGAGATCCTCTGTGTCGAGACCTGTCTCAAGCAACCTCGCTGCGCACTGAAAGGCAATCCTGCCCGCATTGGCAAAACGAAACCAGCCTGTATCAGTAGCCAGGGCCAGCCAGAGAGCGCGGGCAATGTCCTGGTCAAGCTCAACCTCCAGTTCATCCAGCAGACAGAGAACCAGGCAGGCCGTAGCCGGTGACTCCGCCAGCACCAGGTGGGAATCAAACGAATACTCTCCATCGAGCAGGTGATGGTCAATACAGATCCGTTTCTGTCCTTCAGAAAAGATGACCGGCTCCAGGACTCCGGCCCTCGACGTCTCGCTGGTATCAAGGAGCACACAAAGATCGAATTGTCCCTGCAGCTCGGCGACACTGTCGTCATCGACGACCTCAACCATGCCGGGAAGGATAATTCCCTCAAAACGATGTTCGACATCGCTGGCGCTGAACACCCGCGCTTCCTTACCGAGCCGCCGCAGGCCCAGGGCCAGGGCCGTCGAGCTGCCAATCGCATCTCCATCCGGGCTCACATGAGTGGCGATCAGTACTTTTGAAGCCGAGCGCAGCGCCCCGGCCAGCTCAGCCAGCACATCTCCGACAGGACGCCCTGAAGCATCTTCGGACAATTTTTCAAGCGAACCTGGGGACACTATCGTTGACTCCATTTTTTACTCAGACGACAAAACAACTGGGGGACATGCTATTGCATCTTCAATGGGCTGTCACCGAATGTTCAAAAAACTGCTGCTCGAAAGCGACGGAGCCTGCTTATGACGAATAGAAATAAATGTCTTTTTTTCAAACTCAAGACTAATAGAATATCCCCGTCCTGATCCCAGCAGAGAGGGGCAGGGCAAGGTTCACCAAACGATACCCGGGAGAGGGTGCTATGCAGACTGGGCGCAAGATCATGAACCTGCGACGGGATCGATCCATCTCGCAGCAGGACCTTGCACGTTATTGCAACATTACCCCCAGCGCGCTATCCAAGATCGAATCCGGACAGAACTCTCCGCGGGGCGGAGTTATCTTCCGAATCGCAAGGAACCTGGGAGTTACAGTGGAGTATCTCCTCGACGAAGAGATCCCCTATCCCTACAAGGGCCTCAGCTATCGGCAGGAGGCGGGTTCCGGTCCCGAGCCCGCAAGGGTCCGAACAGAGATCAGCCGGGAAGAGAAAGCTTTTCTCGAGGCGCTGGAGGAGAGCCCTGATATCGTTCGCGAGCTGGCCTACTCGCTGCCCGAGGCATCCCCGGAACTCATTCGCCTGCTCCACTTCCTTTTCTACCACTACCAGGTCGAAAATCCCGGTCCGGGGTTCCTGGAACGTTTTGAAGACATCATCTCTCCGCAACCGGAAGTAGATGAGTCTGCGGGCAGCAGCTCTTCAAAAGGCCGCGGGAAAGCCACCCGTCGAAAAACTGCAAAGAAAACCACGGCTGGCGGGTCCGGAAAGAAAAAGGCCGCAAAAAGCCGCTCATCCAGGCGCAAGGTGCGCTCTAAAAAGTAGGCCTCCAGGGAGCCTGCCCAGGCTTCAGGACAGCATTGCGGCCATGGTCTCGCCGAGAAGATCGGGCGTCACCGCAACCCTGGCCCCGGCAGCTTCAAGAGCAGCCTCCTTCTCCGGCGCCGTCCCTTTGCCCCCTGAGATAATGGCACCGGCGTGCCCCATTCTCTTTCCAGCAGGAGCGCTCCGGCCGGCTATAAACGCAGCCACCGGCTTGGACATACTGGCTGAGATGAATTCAGCAGCCTCCTCTTCGGCCGTGCCACCGATTTCTCCAATCATCACGACCCCCCTGGTCGCCGGGTCTTCTTCGAAAAGTTTAAGCGCGTCGACGAAGCTGGTGCCGATGATCGGGTCACCCCCTATTCCGAGACAGGTAGTCTGCCCGAGCCCCAACCCACTGAGTTGATGGACCGCTTCATAGGTGAGGGTGCCGCTCCTGGAGATAACCCCGATGGTGCCGGGCGAATGGATATATCCCGGCATGATTCCTATCTTGCATTCCCCCGGGCTGATCACTCCAGGACAGTTTGGACCGACCAGCCTGGTTTGCGGGAAATCGCTCTTGATAACCTTCATCACCTGGGCCATATCGAGAGCAGGAATCCCCTCAGTAATACAGACCACCAGCGGCAGGCCAGCGGCAGCGGCTTCAAGAACCGCTCCAGCAGCAAAGGCCGGGGGTACGTAAACCACCGATGCGTTCGCACCGGTTTGTTCCACCGCCTCAGCGACGGTATCAAAAACCGGGATACCCTCGACATTCTCGCCCCCCCTGCCAGGAGTGACACCCGAGACAACACGGGTACCATATTCAACCGCCTGGAGAGTGTGGAAGGTGCCTGTACTGCCCGTGATCCCCTGGACCAGGAGCTTTGTGTCTTTGTTTACCAGGATACTCAACTGACAGCACCTCCATTCACCTGGGCGACGACCGCCCTAGCCGCATCGGCCAACCCCGTTGCAGATATAAGCTCGAGCCCTGAAGCCTCCAGCAGCTGCCTGCCTTTTTCGACATTGGTCCCCTCGAGACGCACCACGATCGGTACATCCATCTCGATGGCCCTTGCAGCCTCGATAATTCCCTCCGCGATCACATCGCACTTCATGATCCCACCGAAAATATTGACCAGGATCGCCTTCACATCCTTGTCCTCGAGAATGATCTTGAATGCCTCGGTTACCTTTTCCGTTGTGGCTCCCCCGCCGACATCGAGGAAGTTGGCCGCCTCTCCACCGAAATGCTTGATGATGTCCAGCGTTGCCATCGCGAGGCCGGCGCCGTTAACCATGCACCCGATACTCCCATCGAGCTTGATATAGCTGAGACCAAACTCAGCGGCCCGGGTTTCCAGGGGATCCTCCTCGTCCGGGTCACGGTATTCGATCAAATCCGCATGTCGAAAAAGGGCGTTGTCATCAAAAGAGAATTTCGCATCGAGAGCGAGCAGCTGATCGTCCTCTGTTCTCACCAGGGGATTGATCTCCGCAAGGCTGGCATCTGTGTCCAGGTAACACCTCGCGAGCTTCTGCAAGAGCTCCGCCATGCCCTCCAGGAGTTCCCCTTCGAGGCCCAGCTTTCCAGCTACGTCCCGGCCTTCTTCCGGCTCCAGCCCCTCCTTGGGGTCAAAGCATACCTTGAAAATCTTCTCTGGAGATGTCGCAGCGACCTCCTCGATGTCCATGCCTCCCTCCGTCGAGGCCATGATGAGG